>JAGMDW010000198.1 GCA_023128455.1 Desulfurellaceae bacterium | reverse complement strand
GCTTCCTTAAGGGAAAGATGTCTTGCACGAGGGGACAGGCCTTTGGTTCTTAAGGACAGTGATACGCATAGAAATTCTATTATTGCCCTAAAGGAGTGTGCTGAGGGTTTATGGGATGCTAAACACAGAGAATAAAAATGCAATTAAGTTATATAGTGAATTAAAAGAAACTGTAATAAGTTATGACAGCGAAGCAGGCAAATTATTAGATGATGCATTTAACTGGGCAAAAGAGCGGCATCAGGGACAGTTAAGGGAATCAGGAGAAGATTATATTTTTCATCCGACAGAGGTGGCAAGAATTACTTCTCAAATGCACCTGGATAAAGCAACAATCGCTGCTGCTTTTCTTCACGATGTTGTAGAGGATACATCCGCTACCATTTCTGATGTGGAAAAGAGATTTGGAGAAGAGATTGCTTTTCTGGTTAATGGTATAACAAAAATTGGAAAACTTTCCTATAAAAGCAGCGAGGAGAAGCAGGCGAAGAACTTCCGCAAGATGATTGTTGCTATGGCTAAGGATATAAGAGTTATTTTAATAAAGCTTGCCGATCGCCTGCATAACATGAGAACATTATCATATTTACCTGAGGCAAAAAGAAACAGAATATCTAAAGAAACATTGGAGATATATGCACCCATTGCTCATCGTTTAGGTATAGGATGGATGAGATCAGAATTGGAAGATTTGAGCCTGCAATATAAAGATCCCAGAGGTTATAGGGATGTTGTATATCAACTTAAAGAGACGAAAGACAAAAGAGTAAAATATATAAGATATGTAGAGCAAGAAATAAAAGAAAAACTATCTAAAACTGGGATAGATTGTGAAGTAAAGGGCAGAGCAAAAAATGTATATAGTATTTATAACAAGATAATACGGAAACAGTTGAGTTTTGAAGATATATATGATTTGATGGCAATTAGGATCATTACGCAAAGCGAAAATGACTGTTATTTAGTTTTAGGTGTTATACATAAATTTTATAAACCTATTCCCGGACATTTTAAGGATTACATCGCTTTACCTAAGCCTAATTTCTATCAATCTTTACATACAACCGTGTTTGGTCCTTTAAACCGGGTAATAGAAGTTCAAGTAAGAACGCACGAAATGGATAAAGTTGCTGAAGAGGGCATAGCTGCTCACTGGAGATACAAAGAAGGAGGAAAGCTTAGTGAGGGAGATAAAGCTTTTGCCTGGTTGAGATATATTTTTGAATCACAAAAAAATCTAAAAAACTCTCGCGATTTCTTAGATAATTTAAAAATAGATTTATTTGAGGATGAAGTTTACATATTTACTCCAAAAGGGGATTTAAAAGTGTTCCCAGAAGATGCTACGCCAATAGATTTTGCCTATAGTGTGCATACAGAGATAGGCAACAAGTGTATAGGAGCGAAAGTAAATGGAAAGATAGTACCTTTAAAATATAAACTTAAGAGCGGTGACATTGTGGAGGTGATGACATCGGCGCATAAATATCCCAGTAAAGACTGGCTTTCCTATGTGCAAACTTCCAAAGCAAAAAGCCACATAAGACAATGGATAAGAAAAGAAGAAAAAGAAGAAGCGGTGGGAATAGGCAAAGGCATCCTTTCTCAAGAATTAAGGAAAAATGGCAGTTCTATGCAAAATTTCCTCCATGCCAAAGACTTAGAGACAATATGTGCTTATTTTAACTGCAAAGAGACAGATGAATTGTTTGTAAAAATAGGCTTTGGTAGGTTGAATCCCCTTACTGTGGTGGGCAAATTCATCCCTCTTCCGAAAAAAAGAAAAAAAATAGCGGTCAAAGAAAAGAAAAATTATGCTATAAGGGTTAAAGGTGTGGATGAGATAATGGTAGGAATTGCTAAATGTTGCAATCCTCTCCCTGGTGATGAAATTATAGGGTTTATCACCAAAGGAAGAGGAATAACCGTGCATCGAGTAGATTGTTATAGTATAAGAAATTTAGGTTATGATAACGATAGATTGGTGGAAGTAGAATGGGTACCTGAAGAAAAGCAAGTTTACCCCGTAAGAATCAGTATGTTAGTAGTAAACAAGGTAGGCATACTTTCGTTGGTAGCAGACATGATTTCTTCACATGGAGTAAACATAAGAGATATTCATGTTAAAAATATGGATGAGGAAACAAAGACGATAGTTTCCTTTGTTTTGGATATAAACAGTAAAGACAAGTTAGAAAAGCTTACAGGAAACCTAAGAAAATTGAAGGATGTAATTTCTATTCAGAGGATTATTAAAGGTAATCCTGTAAGCGCAAAAAATATAGAAGGGAGTATAAAATTGTGAGGTTTTCTAATGACATTGCTGTAGATTTAGGAACAGCGAACACATTGGTTTATGTAAAGGGTAAGGGAATTGTTATTGATGAACCATCCGTTGTTGCTGTGAAAAATGATGGTAGGGGAGGGAAAAAGGTTTTGGCAGTGGGGAAGGAAGCGAAGAAGATGGTGGGCAGGACACCATCCATGATAGAAGCTGTAAAACCAATGAAGGATGGTGTAATTGCAGATTTTGAAATTACAGAGAAGATGCTTCGCTATTTTATAAAGAAAGCGAAAAACAAGGGTTTTTTTCTAAAACCGCGGATAGTCATTGCCGTTCCTTATGGCATTACTCAAGTGGAAGAAAGAGCGGTAAGAGATTCAGCAACAAGTGCAGGAGCAAGGGAAGTTTATCTAATAGAAGAGCCTATGGCCTCCGCCATTGGCGTGGGTCTTCCCATACAGGAGGCAGTGGGCAATATGATTATAGATATAGGCGGAGGAACAACAGAAGTGGCCGTGATTTCATTGGGTGGTATTGTATGTAGTCAGTCTATAAGATCTGGCGGAGTTAAAATGGACCTGGCAATTGTAAATTATATTAAAAGGAAATATAATATTTTTATAGGCGAAAACACTGCTGAACAAATAAAAATAAAATGGGGTTCGGCATATCCCACAGACATGGATGATGAAGAAATCGAAGTAAAAGGGATAGATCTCGTTTCCGGTATTCCAACATCTGTGAAAATGACTGTTGCTGAATTGAGAAAAGCAATTCATGAGTGCCTTGTGGAAATTGTGTCTGCCGTAAAAGATGTTTTGGAAAAAACACCTCCTGAGTTGGCATCCGACATTGTAGATAAAGGTATTGTAGTAATAGGTGGAGGTGCTCTCATTAAAGGTATAGATAAGTTGTTTCAGCAAGAAACATTATTGCCTATTGTTATAGGGGAAGATCCATTGGAAGCAGTGGTTAGAGGAGCAGGTAAAGTCTCAGAGAATATTGATTTATTAAAGGAAATTGCGTTGGCTTAAAAATTTAGTTATTATTATATTTATCGTTGCATGCTTATCGGGAATGAAAAGGTATATAAATGCGTTTAGTTACATAGAAGATGCTGTGATCTTTACTACTTTTCCCGTTGAGATTGTTGCTGTAAGAGCGAAAAATAGTTTGAATGACTGGATTAAAAAATACATTTTATTGGTGAAACTTGAAAACAATATAGAACAAATGGAAAAACAGATAGCACGATTAACGGTAGAGAATTATGCTTATAAAATAGCCAATTCATACTTGAGGCAGGCGCTGAATATGAAGGCAAAGGGCAATGAGGCAGGCCTGCATGTTTTTGTATGCAAAGTGTTAGGGAAGAGTCTTATAAACCCTTGTTTTTTAGTTATTAAACCGATAGAAAATGTGGATATTGACATTACAAAAAACTATCTGGTTGTCTCCAAAAACTTTGTGTTAGCCGGCAGGTTACATTCATTTAAAAAGGGCGCATATTTGGTTTCTACATTATGGAACGAAGATTTCGTGACAGATGCTTTTGTGGGAGGATACCGCGGTGTATTTTATGGAGGCAAGAGGTGCTGTGTTAAATATATCAGCGAAGATGCTTTATTGAAAAAAGGGATGGAGGTATCCAACTTAGCCGGTTTTGTATTGGGAAAGACAACAAGAATAGAAAACAAAGGATTTTATAAGATTGCTTATGTAAAACCCGATTTCAATCTGAGCGAGCGGCTGGTGTTGGTTGTTAAAGGTGAATGATAGTTTTATGGTTGGTAGGAGGATTAATTGCCGTTATCTTTTCAGCTATTTTGGAAAATGTAGCATCTTACAGTTTACCCCTCTTTTTATTTATTTTTAGTATTTTTCTTACGAGAAAACAAAACATAAAGTTTTTCCCGCTTTTATTTTCTTTTGTTTGTGGTTTTTATATTGATATTTTAAACAAGAATGCGTTTTGCTGTAATGCTATTATTTTCCCTGTGTTGTGTGTATTATTTTTTCACTTAAAAAACATAATAGCTTCTTTTGTTGTTCGATCCGTTTTCTTTTCTATAGTCTTTTCTGCTTATCTTTTTATCTTTAAGGCATTTACTTTTTATTATCTTTTAATCTCATTTATACTATTTTTTATAAGCGAACATTTATATCATCTTCTCTCAAAGGGCAAAGAATATGTTGAATGATGAATTTAGCAACGAACCCACTCGACAGATCTTTTACCTGCGATTGATAATCATAATTGCGATTTTCTTAGTTGTTGTTCGTCTTTTTTATCTCCAGGTAGTGAAGTACAAATACTACAAGAGTTTGGCAAGCGGAAATGTAATAAGGCTTGTAAAACTGGAACCGGTAAGAGGAAAAATAATTACTGCTGATGGAGTGATTGTAGCGGGGAATAAGCCTACTTTCAATGTATATTTTAGATACAGCAAAAGAGTTGATAAAAGGGAAATAGAACTCTTATCTTCAATCTTAGGGAAAGATACAAGGAAACTTTTCACACTGATCAGATCTAAAAGAGCTAAGATTCTCATTGCACAAAATGTAGACCAAGAAACAATTTTAAGATTGTATGCTCATCAGAAAGAGCTATCTTCTGTTTTAGTTGACATCAAGCCTCGGAGATATTATCCCTATCCCTTTTCTTTTGCACATATAACAGGTTATTTAGCGCAAGTTCATACAAAAGAAGAAAACCGTGTTTATTCTACAGGGGAAATTGTAGGGAAGACGGCCGTGGAGAAGAAATATGACAAATATCTACGAGGGAAGAAAGGTTACAGAGAGATTCTGGTTGACGCATCGGGCAAAAAAATAAAAGTATTAAGTGAAGATAAACCAATAAGCGGCGAGGATATGGTACTCACCATTAATTGGCAACTGCAAAACTATATTTACCAAGCAATGCAGGAATTCAAGGGAACAGTTGTAGTGCTTGACCCAAGAGATGGTAATATATTAGCAATGGTTAGCAAACCTTCGTATGATCCAAATTTATTCATTTCGCCTGTGAATAAAAGTAGACTGAACGATATGTTCAAAAGCAACAGAGGAGTTTTAGAAAATAAAGCTATAAGAGGATTATATCCTCCAGGTTCCGTGTTGAAGCCGTTTATTGCTGCAGCCGCTCTGGATTTAGGAATTATTAATGATAAAGAAGAGGTTAATTGTCCATATTCCATCAATGTAGGTATTCGTGAATATTGTGACTGGAAGCATGGTGGTTTTGGTGAGATAAATGTATACAAGGCGATAGAAGGGTCATCCGATATTTTCTTTTACCTCTTAGGGCT
This sequence comes from Desulfurellaceae bacterium, assembly GCA_023128455.1. Lineage (GTDB taxonomy): Bacteria > Campylobacterota_A > Desulfurellia > JAGGSF01 > JAGGSF01 > JAGGSF01. Next base: position 6,499 of record JAGMDW010000198.1, on the reverse strand, counting down.
GCGGATGGGCATAAATAACATTGATTATTACCTGTATAAGTTTGGTTTTGGGAGAAAATGCGGTTTATATGACTGCGAACACAAGGGCATTATTCCTTCGCCAGAATGGAAGTTGAGAAAAACAGGTGGAAAATGGTATTTGGGAGATACTGTCTCTACGGTCATAGGGCAAGGATACACATTAGTAACACCGTTGCAGATGGCTGTTGCTTATGCAGCCTTAGCTAATGGAGGAATAATTTATAGGCCTTGTATTGTTTCTTCAATGGGTAATAAAAAGATACCCGCTACTATAAGGTGGCGTATTAAAAAAGATAAGAAAGTATTTGATATTGTCGGAAGAGCTATGTATTTGGTCGTGAATGGAGATAACGGTACTGGTAAAAGAGCATGGATAAATGGTTGGGATATTTGCGGAAAAACAGGTACATCTCAGGTTATATCCAGACTTGTAGCAATAGATAAGCTTACGAATAAAAAATTTATGCCGCATTCATGGTTTGCTTCCTTTGCACCAATGAATAATCCGCAAGTAGTTGTAGTAACATTGATTGAACATGGTGGAGCGGGAGGCAGGGCTGCTACTCTGCTAACTAAGAAAGTTTATGAAAAATTGATAGAATTAGGTTACCTTAAAAAAGACAATCAATCTATTTGATTGTCTTTCGAGTTTTTCTTTCTTCCCATCCTAATTTCGTTCGCAAAACATTGAAGTAGTTTTTTTGAGGAGGGGTAATGAATTTTATCCGTTTTGACGACTTTTTAATCAATATATAATCTCCTTCTTCTAAATCAAATCCAAACTGCCCATCCAGTGTAAGTATTGTATCAGGATTATATTCTTCCAACTCAAGATATATGGAAAAACAATCAGGCAAGACAAGTGACCTGTTGGATAATGTGTGAGGACAAATAGGTGTGACGATAAATGAATCTAATAAGGGATAAATGATAGGTCCACCTGCAGCAAGTGAATAAGCGGTAGAACCGGTAGGAGTAGAGATAATTAGACCGTCGGCATGAAATGTGGTCAAAAATTTTTTAGAGCTATCCTTGTCTTTAGCGGAAGCCCTTACACTAATCAGTCGAGCAAGAGCGGTTTTGTTTATCACAACATCATTTAAGACGCTAAATTTCTTTATCTCTTTTTCGCTGCGATAAATATACGCATCAATCATCATGCGTGATTCAATACCAAATTGATTGTTTTCAATGTTATTCAGTGTTTGAAAGAGCATGTTTAAGGGCACTTCTGTAAGGAACCCTATTCTTCCTAAGTTTACACCGAGAATGGGTATATTTCTGCCGGATTCATTTATCGTTCTCACAGCAGAGAGCATTGTCCCATCACCACCTAAGACAATAAGCAGGTCAATATAGTTTATGAATTCTTCTCTTTTTAGTCCTTTTTCTCCGATAAATTCTGCTGCCTTCTCTTCTAAGAATACTATCTTTCCCTTTTTGCAAAAGTATTGTTTTAATTTCTGTAACAAATTATTGATATCTTCTACATCCGGTTTGGCTATTACACCTATCTTTGTAAACATGTTTTTTATTATATATCCATTTTTATTTTTCTTCTATATATTTTTTTATTTCCAAATAAGCAGGTATTTAATTGAGCCGTTTGAAAGCAAAACTTTGCTTGACATCTTTAGTATAAGATGGTAAAAATAATCGTTAGGTGGAATAAAGTAAAGGTAAAATATAAATTATATGTAAGGGAGGTTGGAGATGGCATTGAAAGAAGTATTGGCAAAGAAGATTGACGAATGGCGACCGAGGATTGTAAAATTGCTCAAAGAACACGGCAAGGATAAGGTAGATGAAGTTACCATCAGTCAGCTGTATGGTGGAATGAGAGGCATAAAGTCTTTGGTAACGGATATTTCTTACCTTGATCCTATGGAGGGCATTAGATTCCGTGGTTATACCATTCCCGAGTGCTTGGAAAAGTTGCCGAAACCACCTGGGAAAGATATGCCTTATGATGAGGGTCATTTTTATCTGCTTTTAACAGGCGATATGCCCACAGAAGAAGATGTTGCTGATATAAGGGCAGAGTGGAGCACAAGATATGAGCTTCCTCAGTATGTGATTGATATTTTGAGAGCATTTCCGAGGGATGCTCGAGCAATGTCTATGTTCTCTGCGGCAGTAGTTGCTCTGCAGAGAGAATCTAAGTTCTTCAAGACTTATGATGAAGGCAAATTGGGAAAGTTTACGGCTTGGGATCCAATGTATGAAGATGTTATGGATCTAATGCCAAAGATGGCTACCATTGGTGCTTATATCTACAGAATGAAGTATAGGGATGACACACCTATTGCGCCCGATCCAGATTTAGATTATGGTGCAAACTTTGCTTATATGGCAGGTGTTGCTGAGCCTTATGACGATGTATCCAGGATGTATTTCATGTTGCACTCTGACCATGAGAGTGGAAATGTTTCTGCTCATACCGGTCACTTAGTTGCCAGCGGATTAGCAGATATCTATTATTCAGTTTCTGCTATGATCGATGGTCTGGCTGGTCCATTGCATGGTTTGGCAAATCAGGAGACATTGAAGTGGATACAGGGTATGATGGAAAAATTGAATTATGAGGAGCCTACTGAGGAATTATTGAAGAAATTCTGCTGGGATTTATTGAATTCGGGTCAGGTAATACCAGGTTATGGTCATGCCGTTTTGAGAAAGACTGACCCCAGATACATGGCTCAGAGAGAATTTGCTATGAAGCATCTACCTGATGATTTGACATTCAAGTATGTAAGCGGATTGTTCGAGGTAGTTCCTGACATTTTAACGGAACAGGGAAAGGCAAAAAATCCATGGCCAAATGTTGATGCACATTCCGGTTGTATCCAGTGGTATTATGGTGTTCAGGAATATGAGTTCTATACCTGCTTGTTTAATATTGGTAGAGCATTCGGTGTAACTGCCAATGTTATCTGGGATAGAGCTTTAGGTCAGGCCCTTGAGAGACCAAAATCTCTTACTACAGATATGCTGGAGAAGATTGCAGGAATCAAATAGCGAGGGAAGTTTTTTTAAAGAGTAAAGGGGTGCATATATATGCACCCCTTTTTTATTTATGGAAAAAGATTTCATTAAAGTAGAAAAAGAAGGTGTTGTTTATTTTAAATCTCTTTTAGCAGGAAGATATAATGTATTATGTTTTTTCTTTTCACGCTTTGGTGGTTTAAGCAAAGAACCATTTTCTTCCTTTAATTTTAGTTTTCAGGTTGGAGACGACCCTGAAGATGTAAAGAAAAATTTTGCCAAGTTAAAGGAAGTTACAAAAGCTTATAAAATTATTACTCTTAATCAGATTCATTCGGATAATGTATTTATCTATAATGGTAGCGAATATAAACAAAGGCAAGGAGATGCCATTATAACTGCGCAAAAAAGGGTTTTTATTGGAGTAAAAACGGCAGATTGTCTACCCGTAATGCTTTTAGACAAGAAAAATAATGTTGCTGCTGCTATCCATGCCGGGCGGAGAGGAACTGTTAAAAATATATTGGGTAAAACAATTTCTACTCTTTATCAAAAGTTTAACACCAAATCAGAAGATATTCTGGTATTTACAGGTCCTTATATCTGTGAGGATTGTTATGAGGTAAGTAAAGAAATTGCTAAAAAATTTCCTTTAAAATGTTTTAGTGAAAAAAATAACAAATTTTACGCTTCTTTATTGAAGGCGAATATATTCCTTGCAAAATCTATGGGTGTTTTAATGTCAAATATATATTCCTTAAATTTATGCACAAAAGAAAATAAGATATTTTTTTCCTACAGAAGGGATAGAAAAACGGGAAGAATGATATCAGGTATTATGCTTAACTGATCTTCATGCTCATATCCAGCCATACTGCATGATGAATTATAGCCCCGCAAGATATATAATTCACTCCTGTTTTCGCTACCTGTTCAATATTTCTTTCATCTATATTGCCTGAAGCTTCTAAGATTACTTTTCCACTTGCTATTTCTACTACTTTTTCCATCTTTTCTATATCCATGTTGTCCAACATAATTATGTCAGTCTTTAAAGACAGTGCCTCTTTCAACATCTTTAAGTTTTCTACTTCGATTTCAATCTTGGTAGTAAATGGAATAGTTTTTTTAACTCTTTTTACCGCCTCTTTTATACTACCTGCGATCTTTATATGATTGTCTTTAATAAGGACACAATCAAACAGACCCATCCTGTGGTTTGTCCCTCCGCCTATCCTAACCGCGTATTTTTCAAAGTAACGAAAACCGGGTGTTGTTTTTCTGGTATCTGTAAGCTGGGCTTTATAGTTTTTTATGATTGAACTTAACCTATATGTTTTTGTGGCAATACCAGAACATCTCTGAACAATATTTAAAGCTGTTCTTTCTCCGTAAAGTATTGTTTTATCTTTTCCTCTTATATGAGCAACGATGTCTCCTTTTTTTATCTTTTTCCCTTCACCTTTCAACAGTTCTATTTCTGTATTTTTATCAAGCAGTTTGAATAGAGGTTCTAAAAATATACCTCCTGCCAGTATGCCATCTTTTTTGGTTAAAATATAGGCATCACAAGTTTTGCCTGAAGCAATAGAATCTGTAGTTAAATCACTATAGTGGGCATCTTCTAAAAGATAATTCCTTAATAGATTTTCCAAAAATAAAGGATTCATGTTTTAAGTTTAAGCATTCTCTGTATAGGTTTGCGCGCATTTTCCAATATATAGGCTGGAAGTTTTATTTCATACCGTTCATATAATAAGGCATCTCTCAATTTTAGCATATCCGTTTTTTTCATATCTTTACAGATTGCTTCTTTTAAAATAAATAGTTCTTTTTCTGGCACTTTCTTTTTTATAGGATAGGTTACACCTTGTTCTGTGCCGATAATGACCCTTTTTATATTAGTTTGAGTGGCAAAATTTATAACGCCTGTGGTAGAACCAATTGCATCTGCCATATCTCTGATCTCTTTACTGCATTCAGGATGGGCGGCTAACTTTGCATCAGGATATTTTTCTTTAATTTTCAATATATCTTTTTTCTTAATTGCTGTATGCACATAGCAATAACCGTCCCAGAGGAGTATCTCTTTATCAGGCACATTCTTTTTTACATATTCTCCTAAGTTTTTATCAGGAACAAATAAAATCCTATTTTGAGGGATAGCTTTTACCACATCTACAGCATTGGCAGAAGTACAACAGATATCAGAGACAGTCTTTACCTCTGCTGTCGTGTTCACATAGGAAACGACGGCAACATCTCCCAATTCTTTTTTCTTTCTTAAAACAGTGTCTTTTGTTGCAAAATCTGCCAATGGACAACCAGCATCAGCAGCAGGTAATAAAACCTTTTTCTGAGGAGAGATGATCTTTGCCGTCTCTGCCATGAAACGCACCCCGCAAAAAACGATAATAGCGGCATCCGTTTTAGATGCAGCAACGGCTAAAGCCAGGGAATCACCGGTGAAATCGGCAATGGCCTGAATAGGATCTATTTCGTAATAATGAGCCAAGATAACCGCATTTTTTTGCTTCTTTAATGTGTTTATTTCATCAATTAATTCTTCATTATTCATTTTGCAAAGGATATAAAATTAAATCTAAAAAATCAAGCAAATCTGAACGGATTTGCTTGATTTTTTGTTTAGTATTCAGATAAACTAAATTATGGATTATATTTTTCTTAATCATACTGCTGATATCTATATTAGTGTATTTGGAGAGACAAAAGAAAAGCTTTTTGCCAATGCTGTTTTGTCTATGTATGATATTATGATTAAGGGAGAAAAACGCATAGAAGATATAAAAAAATTAAAGATTGATTGTATAGATGAAGAAGATGCTTTAATAGACATGTTGAACGAGTTTTTATACCTCTTTTATACCTATAGATTTGTGTGCGTGGATTGTAAAGTAAAGATAAACGAAAAACTGGAAATAGAGGCGTCTGGTTACTATTTTGATAAAGATAAAGATAGACTGAAGACGGAGATAAAAGCGGCAACCTATGAATATTTAAAGATAGAAAGAGAAAGCCACAAATGGAGGACGAATATCGTTTTTGATGTATGACACAAATCATAGATTTGAGCCGTAAAAATCGGAGGTTTTTATGACAATTCTGCGAATTGCCGTAAAACCCCCGAAGGAGCTTTTATGACAATTATTAAGGTTTCTCCTTTTATATATGATATTGAAAGAGAAGGCGATATGCTTGTTCCGGCAAGAATGTATATCAATGAGGTACTTTTGGAAAAGGTAAAAGCCGACAGGACAATTGAGCAGTTGATTAACATTACCTACCTGCCGGGTATCGTGAAAAGAGCATTGCTTATGCCTGATGGCCATCAGGGATATGGATTTCCTATTGGTGGAGTTGCAGCGTTTGATATAGAAAAAGGTATTATTTCTCCAGGTGGCGTAGGTTATGATATAAACTGTGGAGTAAGAGCAGTTGCCTTGTCTATGTCTCTTTCCGAGATAAAGAGTAA
>JAGMDW010000197.1 GCA_023128455.1 Desulfurellaceae bacterium | reverse complement strand
CGGCAATACAAATTACGGGGGTATAGGTATCGTTGGAACAGAGTCAGCTAAAGAGCTAACAGTAACCACTACTTCCTACTCCACCCATGATACTCATAGCCTTGACCAAACACTAAACGGAAGTGGGGATAAGATATGGTCTATTGTTGGCGCAGGCAACATAAAAACAACGGGTAGCGGCATAGAAATAGACCCGGTACAAGGAACCATGACCATAGATGCAGGAGTGCAAGGAGAAGGAGCGGTTGTCGGGGTTGGAGCTTTTGGAAATGCGAAGATTGTCAATACCACCTTGCATACTGATACGAGCCACAGTGCAAGTGCCTCAGCACATATAGGAAAAATGAAAGGAAGGTTTGTTGTTGCAGGAGCGGGTGCAGGAAATATAGAGGCAAACCTGGAAGCAGGAGTTATTGTAGACCCATCACAAGGAATTATGGCACAAGCAGACTTATTCTTAGGTGCAGAAGGAGCGGTTGCCTGTGTTGGAGCCTTTGAAAAAGGTAAGATCAAAAATACTACTTTGAGCGCTGACACAAGCCACAGTGCAAGTGCCTCAGGAGATATACATGCAATAGGAGCAGCTGTCGTTGCAGGAGCTGCCGCAGGTAATGCACAAGCACAAGCAGACTCCTCCTCTGGTCTTTTTGCCATTGGCGCAGAAGGAGCAGTTATTGGAGGCTGGGGCAGCTGGAAAGGAATTGATGGCATTGGAAAACCTAAATGGTATAAAGATCACTATAAAATTGATGCTACCAATTTGAATGCTACTACAAGCATCGGTGAAGGCACATCAGTAGAAGGAGATGTGGCAGTAGCCGGCGGAAGATATAAAAAGAGTCAAAAGGCGGCAGGTGTTGCGGCAGGTTATGCCCATATACCAGCGGATCCTAGTGATGCTCATCAATATGGTTGGTGGTCTGGCGATGGAGAACAAGCTGGTGACTGGAAAAAGGGAGGTAACCCTATAAGTGGTCATGGAACAGCCTCTGTTAATAAAGATGTG
>JAGMDW010000196.1 GCA_023128455.1 Desulfurellaceae bacterium | reverse complement strand
TTTCCTTCTTTTTTAATGAAGACAAGCATTTTTATATAGATTTTTGGTGGGGCAATTCGTCTTCTTTATCTTTTCTGGAATCTGTAATATAATCTTATACAAATTGCAGTATAGATATTATTATATGCAATTTCCATTGTTTGGAGGAATAGAAAATGCCAAGTCGTTTGATAGAAATATTTGAGGATGAAAACTCATAAATAGAATTAAAACGCGTCTTCCCTATCTATTTCAACTTGCAGAGTTAGAGAGTTCAAGGGCGGGGAAAATCGGGATGGAAGTAGGTTCTCTTCGTGAAAGAATAATTATTGCTTTGCTCATCTATAAATTCGGAGAAGCTAATGTTGAAACTGAAATTCCAATAACTGAGCCTGAAGTTGATGTAAAATTATTTGAATCCCCTATATCCATAAAGACAATAACTGGTAAAGGATTTAGTGGAGTTAAACTTATATGGACGGTTGACGCTCAAAAGGCAAGGGAATTTCGTGAAACTTATTATCCGCACTGTGGCATTTTACTTATACAGATCAACTGGGACAGCATTGGAGGATTTTATTATATACCTTTGGAAGCACAGAAAAGACTTTTTGATAGAATAGGCGGAGAACGATATATAAAACTTCCTAAGCCGGGAACAAATCCAAGAGGTGTGGAGATAACAAAGAAAGCATTGTCGAGTTTGGTAGAAGACAAAATGTCCAAAACTATTGAAATTTCTTGGCAGAAAACAAAAGTAGACTATAACCCATACAGAAGATGGATAGATTATTGGAAGGAGAATAAGGATGAAAACTAACCAAAGAAAGGGGGGAACTCAAACAAGCTCTTTCGGTTCTCCTGGTAGAATAAATCATAATTCTACGCCTTTTTACACGAGCAAATTATACGAAGGGTTACCTAAAGAACAGAAATTAGAATATGTAGAAAATCCTATCCCTTCACATCTCTTGGACAAAATTTTTTGTAAAACTTCTGAAAATATGGAGGAGTTGCCTGATAATAGTGTTCATCTAATGGTAACCTCACCACCCTATAATGTGGGCAAAGAATATGACGAAGATTTCACGCTCGAAGATTACTTAAAATTCTTAAAAGAAGTGTGGAGAGAAGTTCATAGGGTGCTTGTTCCTGGGGGTAGGGTATGTATCAACATAGCAAATTTAGGAAGGAAACCATATATCCCTCTTCATGCTTTTATAGTGAGAGATATGCTTGATTTAGGGTTCTTGATGAGGGGCGAAGTAATCTGGAACAAAGCATCAAGCTCCAGCCCTTCCACCGCATGGGGAAGTTGGCTTTCTGCCGCTAACCCAACATTAAGGGATATTCATGAATATATTTTAGTGTTCTCTAAAGGCACATTTAGTAGGAAACCTGTCTGCCGTGACGAGCGCGGCACAGGCAGGAATAGTAATAAGAGGAAAAATACAATTTCAAAAGAAGAATTTCTTGAATTTACCAAGAGTGTTTGGACATTTCCAGCAGAGTCGGCTCGCAAGATTGGACATCCAGCACCCTTTCCGGTAGAACTTCCCTATAGGTTGATTCAACTTTATACCTATGAAGAAGAGGTTATTTTAGACCCATTTATAGGGAGTGGACAGGCGGCAATAGCAGCGATAAAAACAAATCGGCGTTATGTAGGGTATGATATAGATGAAGGATATGTAAAGTTAGCAGAAAGGAGAATTAAAGAATTTTCATTAGAATTTAAATCTCCAAAACTGTTTGATTAGAGGTAATTATGGAAATAGATTTTGAGGGACTTTTTACGGATAAAGAAAAAGAGGAATGGCAAAATCTAATAGAAAAAACGGAAGCACAAACAGATTATCCGTTTGTAGACACCATCTACAATGAAAAATTGTTTAAAGACATAGATTTATTTGTGAAAGAAGAAATTGAAGGAAAATATGAGAACTTTGTTCAGACAGGGATTGGCGGCTCAGCTTTGGGAGCAAGGATATTTGCGGAAACATGCAAAAAAAATCAGATAAATTTTATTTGTTTAGACAATATAGACCCTGCTCGTATAAAAAAAGTCTTTTCTCTTGATTTAAACAAAACATTCTTTCATATAGTGAGCAAGTCTGGAAATACCACAGAAACATTATCTCTGCTTATGTTAATTTACGAGAAATTGGGAGAAAAGATAAGCAAGCAAGCTGTCTTTTCCACATCTTCTAAAGATGGTGCACTATGGAAAATAAAAGAAGATTTAGGAATAGATTGTTTTTATATTCCCGATGATGTTGGGGGCAGATTTTCTTGCTTTACATCGGTGGGTCTTTTGGCGGCAAAAGCCTGCGGTATAGATATAATGGAGATCATAAATGGAGCGAAAAAAGCGATACAAGATTTAAATCTTTCGAAAGCGTTTGCCTGCGCCATGTACATGTTGTATAAAAATAATAAAAACATACTGGTTTCTTTTGTCTATAAAGATAATCTGGTTTGTGTTTCCGATTGGTTCAGACAACTGTGGGCAGAAAGCTTGGGGAAAAACGGTTATGGGCAAACACCAATCACGACATTGGGTGTTACAGACCAGCATTCCCAACTCCAGCTTTATCAGGATGGACCAAAAGACAAAGTAATTGTGTTTTTAGATGTAAAACAGGTTGAGGATATAAACCTTCCAAAGACATGGAATTTCGAACCATTCTCTTTGCTTTCTGGGAAAACCTTGAGCCACTTAATGGATATAGAAAGAATATCTACCAAAAGAGCACTGACAGAAAATGGTGTATCTACAATGGAGATAATACTGGATAGGTTTTCTCCTTATGAAATAGGAAGAATTTTGATGTTCTTCATGCTTTCTGTGCCCATAGCTGCAAAATTTTTGAATATAAATCCCTTTGACCAGCCGGGCGTAGAGCAGGGAAAGATATATACAAAGGCTTATTTAAAGGAAGAAACATAGTATATCCCATGCGGTGTGGATAAGGAATAGACAATATTCCCCTTTTTTGCAGCTTTCACATCTCGGGTTATAATCAGAGAATTTTTGCAGCTAAGTGGAGTTATCATTTTTGGCAAATCCTTTTCTATATAAAACATAAGTTTTAAAAATCTATCATTACTCTCTATCTTTTTGTGTTTATCATAATCTTTTATGTTTTGAGCAACGGTCTCTCCCATTTCTTTATAGTTGGGATAATGAGCATAGACAAAAGGAATATAACAGTAAGAATAGATTACTTTTAAAACAAGTATTGCGCAAAGAATGGATGGAAACAAGTTGCGTTTAGGAATAGAAAATAAGCTTAAGGATAAAATAAGGAGTAAAATCCCGTCTGTTAAATTTTTTAATATAAATATATCTAAGAAAAAAGCGGCAATGACCAGGATGCATACTATCCCCCACATATAGTTTGAGTATTTAAATTCTCTTTCGTTTAGATCGCTTACAATAGGTGCTATAAAGATGGACAAAAATGGCAATAAAGGGATGAGATACCTCATTCTTCCTTCTGGCGAGATTTCATAGGGAATAAAATTGACACCCAATGCAATTAAACAAAATATAAGTAGTTCTTTTTGTCTACCACTAATTTCTTTTATCCTGATATAAACTTTTTTGTTAAATAAAAACAAAAGAAATATACTCCAGGGCAGGGCTTGAATAAAACATTTAAATGGAAATAAAAAAATATGTTTTAAAAATCCCAATATTGAGAACTGAAGAGGAGAACGAGAGAATACCTCTCCCCATAAGGCATATATAGAAGCATGTGCATTGGAGGTATGAAACAGCCAGAAACCTGTTAATCCTAAAAAAACAAGGATTCCCAACAGATGATAAATACTAAAGAAATGACTTATAAACCTCTTTTTATACAAAGAATAAGCAATAAAGGTGAGATAAAAATATACCAAAGCGGCAAAACCCTTACTCAAAAAAGCTAAACTGCAAAAAATCAGTCCTAACAAAATACCCTTTTTTTTGAAGGAAAACAGGGAAATCATGGACAAAAATGCAAATAGAGAAAAGAACAGATCTGTTTCTCCCCATATACCGTAAAGGAAAAAAACCTCTAAACAGGTGAGGAAACTCAAACAGGCAATGTAGGATTTTTCATACAGTATATTTTTCGTAAACAAAAATATAAAAAGGGCAATCAATAAAGCGCATAAAATGGAAGGAAAACGCACTGCAAACTCATTTTTTCCAAACATCTTATAAGAAAGGGCAATGGCTATATTGTGTAATGGTGGTTTTTTAAAATATGCTTTTCCCAACACTGTAGGTTGAAGATAGTTTTTGGATTGATTCATCTCCAGGGCTACAATTGCCCGCCTGGGTTCTTCGTGCTGAAGATACATATAACCTGAGCGTAAAAAGTAAAAACAGGCGATAAGGAGAAAAAAGAGGATGAATTCTTTTTTTATCATACTACGATTCCTTTAACACAAAAGGAAAAAAATGGCAAACTACCTTCTGATCATAAAAAATACCGGTACAGAAATCATTTCCATTAAAACTACGAACAATATTAGATAGATAACAGAAATATCATACAGAGAGCCCATAATCACTCCTCCAAAAAGCCACGATAATCCATAAGCCGTATTGAATATACCGTATGCAGAACCTCTCTTCTCAATAGGTGTTAAATCGGCAATTGCAGCACGCATTACAGTTTCATGAATGCCCATCACCGCACCCCAAAGTATAACACTTATTACAATAAGATTGTAACTATGGGAAAATGCAAAAAAGGGAATGAAAAAGGTCAACAATGGGATTGTCAAGAGTGTTTTTAATCCCACTCTATCGTAGGCTCTGCCAATAATCAAAGCCACCACTGCATCAGTGCCCATTGCAATGGCATAAAAAATAGGAATTTGAACATCCGAAATAATGGATTGAACCTTGAGATGATAGGAGATTAGTTGAAAGTTGGCAAATCCTGCCACACTTAAAAAAGTAAACAAAGTATAAACCCAGAAAACTCTGGAAAGTTTGCCTTCCATAGGTTTTTCTTCAGAAGTTTCTAATTTCTCGGGAACAGGAACTTTAATCCTTGCTATGACAAGGGTCAATAATACCAGCACAGCAGGTATCCATAAAATAGTAAATCCCTGTTTGTATCCACCTTTCAGAAGAAACACCAAAGAGAAAACCAAGGGACCGATAATGGCGCCAATCTGATCCAATGCTTCATGAATACCAAAACCTAAACCTCTTCCCACCTGCTTTGTAGCATGAGAGAGTATTGCATCTCGGGCAGGAGTTCTAATTGCCTTGCCCATTCGCTCGAAGATAATAAGGAGAGCTGCAACCTGCCACAGACCTGCAAATGCCAGCAGAGGAACGGCGAAAATCAATCCATAACCGATAAAGGTCAAAGGCCAATAGGCTTTGGTTTTATCTGCAATATAACCCGAGACCAGGCGCAATGCATATCCAATAAATTCACCCAGGCCTGCCACCAGACCTACAATAGCAGCGCTCGCACCTAAGGTAGCGAGATAAGGGCCGGTAACACTTCTTGCCCCTTCGTAGGTTATATCTCCAAATAAACTGACGATGCCTAAAAGAATGATAAATTGAAAGGCTATCTTTTTATTATTTAATGTTTTTTCCATTTCAGATTCACTATTATAACAATTCATCAGTCTTTGCAAGTTTACATTTTTTACAAATTGTTGATAGTTTGAACAATTGTTTTATAATGGTAGCTGTAGGTTTAAGGTTGATGAGATGAATGAGGAGAAAATCGTTTATCATCTGAATTTAAATGAGGCAAAAATCAAAAGGGCACATTATGCTTTGCTTACAGGAGACCCTGAACGGGTATCAGACATTGTTTCAGCTTTTGATCCTCAGGCAGCAGAGATTGCATGTAGGCGTGAATATCGAACATTCTTAGGTCAAATGAATACCCATCCTGTTTTAGTTGTGTCTACTGGTATCGGTGGTCCTTCAACCTCTATTGCCATAGATGAGCTGGCTCAAATTGGTATACATACATTTATTAGGGTAGGAACCACAGGGGCTATTCAGCCGAATGTAGGTGTTGGGGATGTGATAATAACCTCTGGTGCGGTGAGATTGGATGGAGCTTCCACTCATTATGCTCCTATAGAATATCCTGCAGTTTCTCATCATGAGGTGCTTTTTGCATTGATCGAAGCCGCTCAGAATCTAAGCATTCATTGTCATGTAGGGATTACCGCATCTTCCGATACATTTTATCCCGGACAGGAAAGATACAACTCTTATTCAAAGTATGTATTGAAAAGGTTTCAGGGAATGACGGAAGAGTTGAGAAAATTGCAGGTCTTAAATTATGAGATGGAATGTTCAACCGTTCTTACACTATGCAGTTGCATGGGTTTAAGGGGAGGATGTGTAACCGGTGTTATCGTAAATCGCACCAAAGAGGAATACATCGAAACCGAAGATTTAAAATCAGGCGAGATAAATGCCATTCAGGTAGCGGTAAAAGCGATGAGTTATTTGATAAATGAACAAAAATAATGTCAAAATGGTTTCGGGTAATATTGTTGATGTTTTAAACTCTGAAGTTTATTCAGGGACATTAAGGATTTACAATGGCAAAATAATAGATGTTGTGCGAGAAAAAAATAATTATAACCACTATATTGTGCCCGGCTTTGTTGATGCACATATTCATATTGAAAGCTCCATGCTTCCTCCTTCTGAATTTGCAAGAATAGCCGCAATTCATGGAACTGTAGCTACAGTTTCTGACCCTCACGAGATAGCCAATGTTTTAGGAATAAATGGTGTAAGATATATGATAAAAGATGCAGAAGCAGTGCCTATGAAGTTTTATTTTGGTGCACCTTCTTGTGTTCCTGCAACCGATTTTGAGACCAGCGGAGCAACAATAGGCTCAGACGAAATAGAAAAACTCTTAAAATTAAAAGAAATAAAATATTTGGGCGAAGTTATGAACTTTCCCGGAGTAATAAATGATGATCCTGTTATAATTAAGAAGATTGAACTTGCAAAAAAACATTCAAAATTGATAGATGGTCATGCCCCGGGTTTAAGGGGTAAAGACCTGAGAAAATATATACACGCAGGAATATCTACGGATCATGAGTGTTTCAGCAGAGATGAGGTATTGGAAAAACTCAGGTTGGGTATGAAAATCTTGATTAGAGAAGGTTCTGCTGCCAAGAACTTTGACGAGTTTATTCCTATTGTAAAAGAGCACTATAAAAATTGTATGTTTTGCAGTGATGACAAGCATCCGAACGATTTGATAAAGGGTCAAATCAATGTTTTGGTGAAAAGGGCGTTGGCTTACGGTATTGATATAATGAAGGTGTTAAGAGTGGCATGTGTAAATCCAGTTTTGCATTACGGGTTAGATGTTGGTCTGCTGCAGATAGGAGATTATGCGGATTTTATTGAAGTAGACAATTTTAGAGATTTTAATATATTGAAGACCTATATCAGTGGAGAAATTGCAGCAGAGAAAGGTAACCCTTTAATACCCGTAAGACCATCAAAGATAGTAAATAATTTTAATGTAAAAAAGAAAAAAGTTGAAGATTTTATTATTCCGTATAAGAAAGGCAACATAAATGTGATAGAAGCTATAGATGGCCAATTGATTACAAATAGATTGATTTTAACTCCAAAAACAGCAAATAATTGTGTTGTATCGGATATTGAAAGAGATATTCTAAAAATAGCGGTAGCAAACCGTTATAAAGAGGCGAAAGTGGCAATCGGTTTTGTCAAAAATTTCGGTCTAAAAAGGGGAGCGCTTGCTTCCTCTGTGGCTCACGATTCACATAATATTATAGTGGTAGGAGTTGATGATGAAGATATATGTAGAGCAGTTAATTTAATTGTTGAAAATAAAGGCGGCGTCAGCGCAGTATCTGAAGACAAAGAGATAATATTACCTTTGCCTATTGCAGGAATTATGAGCAATGAAGATTATTCTAAAGTTGCGGAAAAATATACTGAAATAGATAAGATGGCAAAATCCCTTGGCTCAGCATTACATGCCCCTTTTATGACTTTGTCTTTTATGGCTTTACTCGTTATTCCAAAGATAAAGTTGAGTGATGAGGGACTATTTGATGCGGAAAAATTTAAATTTATTCCTTCTGTCATTCCGTGTTTGACACGGAATCTGGAAAGAATTTAGCCTCTCTGCCTGTGCGTTGCCTGTCTGCGAGCGTCCTCGCTCAGGCAGGCACGCAGACAGGTGAATTACCTCGGGATTTCACCCCGTCCTGTGTAATATCCTAACGAAGAAATTCTGTCTTGGGGTATTACACGGGACAGGGCAGGCAGATTTTAAAAAAGAAAAATTATTAAGAATAGCTACGAAGAAAAACTATAATATTACT
>JAGMDW010000195.1 GCA_023128455.1 Desulfurellaceae bacterium | reverse complement strand
CTTTTATGAGCAGAGGAACAAGATAATTTCCCGCATTGTCTTTAGGAACTACAGCAAATACTCGTTTAACCTTAGAAGAGTGAACCAAATCTTTACTTAATACAAATAGAGTATGAAGATCTAATTTACCCATTATCGTAGTTTGACCATTTAAAGACATATTAAAATCCTTACCATTAGCTTTTCCATTTACATTTATCTTACCATCTTTTACTTTAAAATCGCTGTTGAATGTCTTAAACTTAGGATTGGCTAAAGCATTAATGTCCAGAAAAGTGGCAATGCTCTGCAAAACAGAATTGCCAGAAAACTCTCCATCTGTCAAAAACAGATTTGCCCGACCAGTAAGATATTTTTCTAAATCAGAAGAGGCAAACCCCTGCCCTCTCATCTGAGTATCAAGAGTACTTTCCCCCTTGATTTTTCCCAGATGGGGCGAAATCAAAGTCTCGCTAAAATTATCCATATCTACTCTATTTAGCTGTAAATTCACATTGTATGCAATATTTCTCTTTCCTAAATCTGTTTCCACATTTGCTTTTAAAGTCCCTCCTCTTTGAAACCGCCCTTGAATAGATTTCAACCTCAACACATTCTTGTATAGATTATGCTGAGCATTTAAAGAGATAAAAGCAACCTTTTTGTAAAACAAATAATTAAACACGATTTTGCCATTAGTGTTAAAAGGTAAATTGATAGTTTTCGGTTTTGCAGATGTCTTTTTTTTAGCCGTTTCTTTAGAAGAATTAGATAAAAGATTTAGCATTTTTTCTACATCCACATTGTCTGCTCTCATATCTATATTAAAGTTTGGTCTGGAGAGAAAATGTAAAACTTTTCCATTAAGTTTAAATACTGCATCACTCACTTTTCCCTTCATAGAAGGTTTTATTGCATTGTGTCCCGAAAATAGGACTTTTCCATTCCAATTTGAAGCTACAGGCTGGTTGTTCAAACTGCATCCCAGCTGCCTAATAGAAATTTCTCCATCAGAAATAAGATAAGAAGGCTTACTCAAATTGCCTTTTAAGGCAAGATTTAAACCTGCTCTTCCTTTTAAATCAGATATAGACGATGGCATAAAACATTGAAAATCAGATAAAACTATAGCTGGAGCTTTACATCTCACATTTATCCATTTAGGA
>JAGMDW010000194.1 GCA_023128455.1 Desulfurellaceae bacterium | reverse complement strand
AAACTAAATATAACAGAATACACATTATGGAATCTACCACCAAATTTTTGTGTAATTTTGGCTAATCTATCAATATCCACACGAGTATCAGGATAAAACTCAATATCCAATTTCCCATCTCTGAATGTTATGGTTTTCACATCTATTTTTTGTGCCAATATCTTCATATAAATTACCTCATAGAGATTTTTTACCTCTTGAGGCGGCTTTCCAAATCTATCTACCATCTCCTCGTAAAGCTGCGTTAATCCATCTACCTCCTTCAATTTAGAAAGTCTCCTGTAAAAATCCAGCTTCAAAGTCTCCGGTATATAAAAGTCGGGAACATAAACATCAATATCAGCCTTTATATGTACAGGCATAATTTTTCTACACGGCTCTTTCTTTATTTTATGTGCAACTTCTTCCACCAATTGCATATAAAGTCCATATCCTATCCCCCTTATACAACCTGATTGATCTTTTCCTAATAGATTTCCACCTCCCCTTATATGCATATCCTCCATCGCCAGACGCAAGCTGGATCCCCTTTCAACAAATTCCTTTATCGCCGAGAGCCTCCTCTTTGCCCTCATGCTAAATTCTTTTTCTGACAATAGAAGATAACAATAAGCGTCTTTAAACCCCCTGCCTACCCTACCTCTCAGTTGATAAAGATCTGCTAAACCAAAGTTTTGAGCATCGTCAATTAATATCGTATTTACAGTGCCTATATCCAAACCGGACTCTACAATAGCGGTGGAAATAAGCAGGGGAAATTCCACCTTTACAAATGCTCTTATAATCTTCTCAATTCTCTTTTTTGGCATCTGTCCATGTATCACTTCCATTTGAATATCAGGCACAATCTCTTGCAAATATTTCCTCACCTCTTCTATATCCTCAATGCGATTGTGCACAAAAAATACCTGTCCCTTCCGCAAAACTTCCTTATATATCGCATCTTTAATTACACCTCTTTTTCTCCCCACTACATGGGTATGAATAGACTTCCTTTCAGGAGGTGCTGTGGCTATTATGCTCATATCCCGAATACCAGAGAGACCCATATTTAAGGTGCGGGGAATGGGAGTGGCAGAAAGAGACAAAATATCTACATCCGGGTATCTTTCCTTCAAGCACTCCTTTGCTTTTACACCGAATCTCTGTTCCTCATCTATAATAAGAAGTCCCAGATTATTAAAATCTATCTTAGGAGAAAAAAGACTATGCGTGCCTATCACTATATCTACACATCCGTTAATCATTCCCCTAATAATCTCTTTTTTCTCCTTTTCTGTTGTAAAACGGCTAATAGTCTTAATGTTCACAGGAAAATCAGAAAACCTGTCTAAAAAGGTATGCAAATGCTGCATAACAAGTATCGTAGTAGGAGCAATAACTGCTGCCTGTTTACCATTAGCCACACATATCGCACAGGCTCTCATCGCTACCTCTGTCTTGCCAAAACTTACATCTCCGCAAATCAGCCTATCCATAGGTTTGCCTTTTGACATATCCTTCTCTATATCAGAAATGGCTTTCTGTTGATCAGGTGTCTCTTGAAAGGCAAATTGCAGGGCAAACTCCTTATAAAACAAAGTATCCACATTATAAGGTTTCTTCTCTATTACTTCTCTTTTCGCATATAATTCTACCAACTCTGAAAGTATCTTCTCTATGGATTTTTTTGCTCTTTCCTTACGCAATTGCCATCTTTTAGAACGCAAACTGTCTATTTCTTCCTCACCGTGATAGGGAGAAAGCAAATAGAGAAAAGTTAAGGGAACATACAATTTATCGTCATCTTTGTATTCTACACACACAAAATCACACTTTTCCTTCCCAAGATTTAATCTCTTTATACCCCCATACATGCCTATCCCGTAATTCTCATGTACAATCAAATCACCCACTTTCAGGGACGGAACAGAAAGGAAAGCTTTTTTCTTTAGATATTTAGCTTTTTCTTTCCCAAAAATATCCTCATAGGATATAAAATAGATGTCATCCTGCTGGTCATAAAAACCTTCACTTAAATAGAAAGAAACGAAAGAAATAGAGAAAGAATTGCCCCTTTCCTTAAATAGCTCTTCTATCCTTTCTTTTCTGAAAGAAGAACCACAAGCCACGACAACCTTACTCTTCTTTGATTTTTCTAAGATCATTTCTATCTTTTGAGAAGGAGAAACATCCTTAAGAAAAGACAATAATAGAAGAGGATAAAAAGAGGGAACCAGGGGGTCATCTATAATAAAATGAAAAGTTTTATCTATTGCATCGTGCCACCTTTCTCTATTTAAAAGTACATTCTCCGGTTTTGTTTCGCCTTCTTCCTTAGAAAAGCTGTATTTGGCAAAGCTGTAAATAATTTCTCCCTTTTTTAATACTTCATCCTTATTGTCAATAGCAAAAATATCATAATTATCTGCCAGGTAACATCTGCCATTTTGATCCACAATCCGTGCATAACCACCGTCTCCATCCCATTCTCGAGCCGGCAAAATAACAAGCTCGTCCAAACTGTCAAACGAAAGTTGATTTTGAATATGAAATAATTTTATACACTCTATTTCATCTCCAGAAAAATCTATACGGGCAGGTTTATTGTAGAGAGAAGAAAACACATCTATAATTCCTCCCCTCACTGAAAAATCTGCCTCTCTACTTACATTTTCTGTGCGTTCATATCCCAACAAAGAAAGTTTCTCAACTACATTTTCTAATTTTATAGTTTCTCCTTTTCTTAATGCAAAACATTTTCTCTTAAATATTTCTACAGGCATCATGGGCTGAATTAAAGACTCTGAAGACAACACACAAACAACATCAGTATTTAAAGAAAGGTGATAAATTGTCCTCAGCCTCCGGGTTACAATTTCCTCCAAAGGAGCTAATGAAGTATAGGGAGAAAATTCATAAGCAGGGAAAAGGCCAATTGTCTGCCTTTTATTGAAAAAATGATTAAAAAAAACTATATCTTTATAGAGATTATATGCTTGCTTATTATCCGGTGTAACAACAAGTATGTTTTTCCTCTTCTGTTTGATTATCCAATAGGCTTTTTGGGAACTACTCTTTAAAAAACCTGTTTTCATCTACTTATACACACAAGTACTGCATCAATTTAAGTCTCATCTCTTCTGTGTTTTTCCTGCTTCATTCATAAACTTTTCTTTTTATTGTCCACCCCTCTCTTGAATATTATATCCCCTTTTACCCCTATTTTAACATCCCAAGGTAAATCGCCGCTGTTGTCAAAACAGCAACATTTCCCTTCATTTTTCCTTTAATACTTCTGACAAATCGTCTGGGTTAAACGACTTTAAGCAATCCTCCATGTAGTTCAGACATAATATCTTTAAGGCTTCTTGAGGCTTCAAGATACCCGTTATCTTCTGCATAGGTTGTAGGATATATTTTATCTACATGATGAGGGTTTAAATTTTCATCCACATTAATAAATGTAAAAAGGCATGAATTGGATTGCGCGCTGATTTTATGTTCATTGCGTCCCATCCTACCTATGGTAGCCTCAACACATATAAAACATTTTTCAGTGTATACTACATGAGCTGTAAATAATAGTTTATCACCTATTTTTACAGGGTTTATAAAATTTATTCTGTTCACGGCAATTATTATGGGTCTGTGCGTGGCTATCAACTCTACGCATATAGATGACAACTCATATGCTCTTTTTGCCAAGTATCCTCCGAATATTGTTTGATTGGGATTTTTGTATGCTGGAAACATTCTTTCCCAGCTTCTCATTGTAAGTTTTCCAGATAAAATACCATTAAAATTGGGATCATCTTGAGATTTATGAAGTTCGGATAAGAGTTTATACTCGTCCAACGACGGCGGCTGTTTCATAAGGTTTTTTTCTTTCAAATATAGTTCCTTTCTCTCTATAGCCTTTTTGTATCTTCTTTTTTCCATGTCATCTATATAGTTCAATGGCGGCATTTGAACACTTACCCTTTTTTCTCTATGTCCTTTTCTTGCAACCATTGTAAAATAACATGTGGCAATATGGGTTGTTGGGTTGCCTGGTTGCTCTATCCTTATGCCAATTTCCATAGAAGTTTTACCGACATAATTTATTCTGGATTTGAATAATAGGTCTTTTGTTACATCTGTTGCATTTCTAATTATCGTATCATCGATAGCAGCCGTAATAACAACAACATCGGGATAGAACTGAAGAATGTATTTTCTTGCCGTGTCTGACGCTAATGTATCCATCTTTTCAAGCAATAACCCAAATCTTGTGTTGCCTAACAGTGGCGCATCCATTACCATAATATTGTTTCTTAAAACCAAATCTTTACTTAGCGGTATCGTTCTTTCGATGCTCAAGTCGTTTGGCCTGTTTAAAAT
>JAGMDW010000193.1 GCA_023128455.1 Desulfurellaceae bacterium | reverse complement strand
TCAAAAGAAAGGATAATAAAGGTTTAGTGTTGGCAATGGAGATCATGATACCCAACAATGCTATAAGAAACCTCATCAGAGAAAATAAAATTCCTCAGATCTATTCTGCCATGCAGGCAGGACAGGAAAAGACTAAGATGAAAACACTTAACCAATCATTGATTGAATTGTATAATAAAAGATTAATTACCTACAACCAAGTAATAGATGCATCGCTAAAAAAAGAAGAATTAAAAGCACTATTGGAGAAAGTATAAATGCCTACTTTTAAATGGAAAGGGAAAAACAAAACGGGCAATCCTTTAAGGGGAAACATAGATGCTATAAGCGAGCAAGCGGCTATTTTAAAACTAAGGCAGCAAGGGCTTATTCCTGTTTCTCTAAAACCAACTACGGAAAAACGAAAGATAACATTGCCCTTTAAGCGAAAAGTAAACCAGAAAGAATTGATGACTTCCACAAAACAGCTATCTGTGATGCTGAAATCCGGTGTTTCTCTCACTAAATCGATAGATGTGCTTTCCAAGCAGCAGAAAAACGCGAAATTCGCTGAGATTTTGCGAGATGTTAAGAAAAATATAGAAGAGGGACTGTCTTTTGCGGATGCTTTAAGGAAACATAAAAATATATTCCCGCCACTTTATACAAGTACAGTAGAAGCAGGAGAAATGGGTGGCAATCTTGATGAATCTTTAGAAAATATAGCTACCCTTTTAGAAAGGTCACTAACTTTAAAAAGAAAGATTAAAGGTGCACTGGCTTACCCTGTTATTGTAAGTATAGTGGCTATAGCAGTAATCATTCTTATACTGGTAAAAGTCATTCCCACTTTTGCTGGAATTTATCAGTCTGCGGGCATGCATTTACCTCTGCCTACACAGATAATAATCAATATAAGCATGTTTGTTAGAAAGGCGTTTTTACCTATTATATTGGGTATCATCGCGCTTGTGATAATAATTAAACTCTTACACAAAAGAAACGAGAGAGCAAGAAAGTTTATAGATAATGTTTTACTTCACCTACCTCTGTTCGGCAAATTAATCAACAAAGGAATTGTTGCTCGCCTGTCTACTACAATTTCTTCATTGGTAAAAGGTGGATTACCACTTTTGGAAGCCATTAATATTGCTGTTAAAACAGCGGGAAATAAAGTTATGGAAGATGCACTCTCTTTAATAAGAGACAAGATCAGAAAGGGAGAAACTGTAGCCAATGCTTTCTCGCAGGCAAAGATATTTGAACCGATGGTTGTTCAAATGATATCTGTAGGAGAGGAGACAGGTGCATTAGATGAAATGTTAGAAAATGTTTCCAGATTCTATGAAGCGGAGGTAGATGATACCGTTAAAAATCTTACTTCCATAATGGAACCTGTAATGATCGTTGTTCTGGGAGGAATAATAGGTTTCATCGTCATCGCTATGTATTTACCAATATTCAAATTAGGAGAGGTTATGCACTAACCAGTATTGGAATTTCTGCCCTTTTGATTATACCTTCTGTGGTGCTACCAAGTATAATTTCAGACAGACGAGTTCTACTATAAGCTCCCAAACATAGAATCGGTCTTTCTACCTTTTTTAATGCATTTAACAATCCTGATAAAGGTGATTCGTTTTCAACTATATTATAAGAAATATTATGTCCTGTAATTGTATTTTTAGCTTCATTTACGATTTCTTCTGCTCTTTGTCTATCTTTCTTATAAACGGTAACAACGATTAAAGGTTTCTTTAAGTAAAAACTTAGTGTCTCTGCCCAACCCAATGCTCGCTTAGCAATTTCACTTCCATCATATCCACATAAAATATGTTGAGGATCAAAGAAATGATGTGGAACAACAAGAAGCGTTTTGTCTGCTTTACGCAATACCGTTTCTATGTTTGTTCCTAAAAAACCTCTCTCAAATTTAGCATTAACTCCTTGTTTGCCAATTATTGTAAGATCCGCATCCTCTGCATATTTTAATATTGTTTTAGAAACAATACCTGTTTTTAAAACAGTGGATATACTAACATTCTCTTTCTCGCATAATTCCTTAAAGGATTGCAAAAGTGTTTCCCCTTTTAATTCTAATGCTGCCCTCACCTGATCGGTGAAATTAAAGAAAGGTTCAATGCCTATAGCACTACTAATGTCATATATAAAAGGACCTTCTAAAGCTACAATATCTACTACATGTAAAGCCTTTATCTGAGCATCTGTATGTTTCGCCAGATAGACAGCATAATACATGGCTGCAGTAGAAAATGGTGAAGCATCAATCGGTATAAGGAGATGTTTTAATCTCTTCGTCATCTTTACTCTCCATAATTTCATTTAATTCCTTTTCGTCCACAATCTCTTTTTCTAAGAGCCTTTGAGCCAACTTATCCAATTTTGACCTGTTTTCTAAAAGCAATTTTTGGCTTTTGTTGTAACAATAGTCTATAATTTTTCTCGTTTCTCTATCAATAGCTTCTGATGTTTTTTGACTGTAGTATGTTTCTTTAGATGAAAATGGCGTAGGCAAAAAGATAGGCTGCCTTTCCCTTTCATAAACAACAGGACCTAATTCATCACTCATCCCAAATTGTGTCACTACGGCTCGAGCTAATTCTGTAGCTGTATAGAGATCATTCTGTGCTCCTGTAGATACATCACCAAATACGATTTTTTCTGCCGCTCTTCCGCCAAACAGCATGCATATCTTATCCAAAATCTCACTTTTACGCATTAGATAATGCTCCTCTGTGGGTCTTTGCTGAGTAAAGCCCAATGCAGCAACTCCCCTTGGAATAATGGATACCTTGTGCACAACCTCCACTCCCTTTAATAGATAACCAACAACAGCATGGCCCGATTCATGGTAAGCAACAGTTTTTTTCTCTTTAGGGCTCATCGCCTTGTTTTTCTTTGCTAAACCTGCCATCCTTCTGTCTATAGCTTCTTCAAAATGTTTTTTATAAACCTTATCTACATTTTCTCGGGCTGCCAAAAGCGCCGCTTCATTAACGATATTGGCTAAGTCTGCTCCCACCAAACCTGGTGTTTCCTGAGCAATCACTTTTAGATCTACATCTTCTCCCAATACTATCTTCTTTGCGTGTAATCTTAAAATCTCCTCTCTTCCCTTTATGTCCGGTTTATCCACCAATATCTGCCGGTCAAAACGACCTGGCCTAAGCAGAGCAGGATCAAGGACCTCCGGTCTGTTTGTCGCTGCCATAACAACAATCCCCCCACTGGGATCAAAACCATCCATTTCTGCTAAGAGTTGATTTAAAGTCTGTTCTCTTTCCTCATGAGTGGTAAATCCACTCGCACCTCTAGTTCGACCGATAGCATCAATTTCATCAATAAATATAATAGATGGCGCTAATTTCTTTGCCTCTGCAAAAAGATCTCTCACCCGTGCTGCTCCTACACCTACAAACAATTCTATAAATGCCGAACCGGTAATGCTGATAAACGGAACCTCAGCTTCACCTGCAGTGGCTCTAGCCAACAATGTTTTGCCTGTACCAGGAGCTCCCACTAAAAGCACCCCTTTGGGCATTTTTCCGCCCAATCTCTGGAACCTATGTGGATCCCTCAGGAATTCTATTATCTCTTCCACTTCTACCTTTGCCTCTTCTACGCCTGCCACATCGTTAAACTTTACATTAGGACGCTCACTGGAATAAATCTTATATCTCCCCTTACCAAAACTAAACAAACCCTTACCAGATGCCCCTGCTTTTTTAATAATAAAAAACCATAGAAGAAAAAGAATGCCGAAAGGTATTACCCACCCAAAGATAAGGTTGGTCAACCAGTCAGCAGAAGGGACGCCTTCAAATTTTACCCCATGAGCGATAAGCTCATCGGTCAATTTTGGATCTTTAACCGGGATAGTAACAAAATCACGCGTTTCCCCGCTTTTATCTATATAAATACCTTTTATGTATTTCTCCGATACTCTACAAGACTTAATACGATCCTGAACTACAAATTCCTTGAATGTACTATAAAGAACTGTCTCTCTCTTTGCACCAAAAAAACCTTGATATAGATAAATAAGAACAAAGGCAATTAAAATATACATTATGGATAACTTGATGATCTTATACTCTTTATCCTTCTTATTTTTATTATTATTCATGGACAGATATGGAAAGGTAAATTTGGTTACCTTGTCTGTTAATCAAAAAAAGAATGATTTTTTTATCCAGTACTTTTTTTATCTTTTTATTAAAATCTGCTATATCTTTCACCTTTTTTCTATTCACTTCCAATATTACATCTCCCTTTCTTAAACCGGAGAGATGGGCAATACTATTTTCTTTTATATTTGTTATTACAACCCCATTGTTTGTTTTCAAATTATATTCTTTTCGCATATAAGGAGTTATATTTGCCACTTCAATTCCTAATCTATTTTCTTCTCCTTTCTGAATGGCAATTTCCTTCAGCTTCTTTCCTACCGTTACATGCTTTATAATCTCTTTTCCATCACGAATAATCTCTATATTCACTGTTTCTCCCGGTCTTGTAAATGCCACCATATATGGGAGGTCGGTGGCAGAATTTACCCTTTTACCATTATACTCTACAATCACATCTCCTTCTTTAATTCCTGCTTTATCTGCTGGACTATCTTTCACTACCTGTGAAACAACTGCACCTGAAACGCTGGAAAGCCTAAAAAACTTTGCCATATCCGGTGTTAAATTCTGAACCAGCACCCCCAGCCATCCCCGAACAACTTTCCCTTTTTTTAACTGCGGAATGAGTTTTTTCACTACATTTACAGGAACAGCAAACCCTATGCCCTGCCCCGAGGCTATGATAGCGGTATTTATGCCAGCAACCTCTCCATTCATGTTTATTAGCGGTCCGCCAGAATTACCAGGATTTATGGCAGCATCTGTTTGCAGAAAATGGTCATAAGGACCCTGTCCAATGACCCTTCCCTTGGCACTAATAATGCCCCAGGTAACGGTGCCATTTAATCCAAACGGGTTGCCTACCGCCAGAACCCAATCTCCCACTTTTATATTGTCGGAATTACCCAGAGCTATTGTAGGCAGTTTCCGAGACGCCTTAATTTTCAAGAGTGCAACATCTGTTTTGGGATCGCTTCCCACCACCTTTGCATCATAAACTTTGCCTGTATAAAGTAATTTCACCTTTATCTTGGTTGCCCGCGAAATTACATGGTTATTGGTCAAAATATATCCATCAGGAGAAATAATAAAACCAGAACCTAATGATTTTTGCTGATATTCACGAGGCATCTCATTAAAATGCCGCTTAAAAAACTGATAGAATGGGTCATTCTTATCAAAGAAACCTGTCAATGGGGTTCCCTCTACAATCTGTGTGGTGCGAATATTAACAACTGCCGGTAATACCTCTTCTACAATAGGAGAAAAACTTTCTCTTTGAGCTACAGATGATGAAACATTTAAAGCATAAACAGGTATGGAAAAAAATGCAATAAAAATTATAAGAAAGATCTTTTTTATCATCTCATTCTCCAATAACAAATATCTTTCCTTTTTCACTTACAGCAAACAATCTCTTATTAAAAATAGAAAAACCACTGTTAAAACTTCCATCTAATTTTTTTGTATTAACAATCCCACCTTCTTCGTCAATAGCGATTATATTACCTTCCTGAGTAAGCGCATATACTATGTCACGCGTCACAAAAGTAAAAGCACAAATAGGTTTATGAGAAATCTTAAGCTTCCATATTACCTCGCCACTATCCAGGTCCTGTATTATTATTCTACCATCCTTTGCAGGAACAAATAAAAATACAGGTGTAGCTACGACATTTGAATAAGAAGAGATTTGGCGCTTCCATATAACCTGTCCCTCTTTTTTGCCTATCGCCACTGTCCATCCATTGCAGCAAGTTACAAATACAATATTTTCCGACAGAGAAACATCTCCATCTACATCAAAAAATTTTCCCCCGCGGCCAACAAATATCCCCCATTTCTCTCCACCTGTAGATAAATCCACCTTGTATATATAGCCATCATTAAACCCAACATACATAAAATCTCCATCAAACACAGGTGAACAAACTCCTCTTAAACTTACCATTTCATAAGGCTTGCGAAAAGCAAACAAAATCTCCCCTAAATTGGCCGAAACACACCATACAGAATTATCCTCAGTACATAAGAAAATTTTGTTTTTATAGATACTCAACTTTCCTAATATGGGAAAGTCAAATTGCTTTTTCCACTTTATCTTCCCGGAGGATTTATGTATACAATATAAAACTCCACTGTCATCACCTACAAACACATCATCATTAAAACAAACAGCAGATGATCCTATAGAAGTTTTCAATTTTATCTTCCATACAACATCACGCTTTCTCCAGTTAATTTTATAAAATCTACCATCTTTGTTCCCTATATAGAGAAAATCTCCATCTACAGCGGGGAAAACCTTATCCACCTTCCCTATGCTAATGATATGAATAGTATTTAGAGTAGGAGTAATACGATAATCCACATAATAACTTGCCCCTGCTTCAGTGGTAAAAACTAACAAAAGAACTAAAACAAAAAATATTTTTTTCATCTTCTCCTCTCTATCAATTCCCCCAGAAGAAACTCTGCATTATTAAATGTATTTTTAACTTCTTTTTCATTCATGCCCGCACCTAACAAAATCCTACGAGCAAAAGATTTGTTGATCAAATCTTCAGGAGCATGTGTATCTGTATTTATTACACACCTACCTCTTGTTTTTTTAACCATACTCCACACATGGCCGTTGGTTAAAGAATGGTTCTTACGCGCAGAAATTTCCAAAAACACGCCCTTTTCCTTAGCTAAGCATGCGTCTTCTTCTGTAATCAAACCGGGATGAGCCAATATATCCACTCCCGCTTCAATTGCTGCTCTGTTTGTGCCTTCCGCTACCGGTTCCGCAATCGTCTCTCCGTGAAGAACAACTATCTCTGCTCCCATCAGCCGCACTTCTTTAACCACCTCTTTTATTAAGGGGGGCGGAACATGAGTGACCTCTACCCCTGCAAATACATACAAACCATAGTGTTTTTCCAAACCACCTACAGCTTTTTTCACATTTATTGCCACCGCTTCCATATTAGACATATCTACATGATCGGTAAAACATATACTACGATAGCCTATCACTTTTGCTCTTCTGGCTAATTCTGAAGGCAACAACTCGCCATCACTAAACAATGTATGAGTATGGAAATCAATCACTACATTTGCCTCCAACATTCAATAAATATTAAAAATATTAACATTTTCAGTATAATGTTGCATTTTTTAGCTGTCAAGACAAAGCTTCGCTTTTCTTGCAAACAGTAGTTTGTCAAGGTATAATGCCACCGTGGACTATCTGGTGACTGGTTGTGCAGGATTTATAGGATTTCATGTGGCAAAAAGATTACTTTCGCAAGGAAACACAGTTATTGGCATAGATAATTTAAACCACTATTACAGCCTAAAATTAAAAAAAGACAGATTGTCCCTCTTGTTAGAAGAGAAAAACTTCACCTTTTGGAAATTGAATATCGCCTATTTTAAACAATTAGAGAAGGTATTTGAAACAGCTAAAATTGATATTGTGTGTCATCTGGCAGCCCAGGCTGGGGTGAGATATTCGCTAACCAATCCTTTTACTTATGAACAATCAAATATTAGAGGTTTCTTGAATATAATTGAGTTATCTTGTAGGTATAATGTAAATAATTTTGTATATGCCTCTTCTTCCAGTGTATATGGCGGAAACGAAAAAATTCCCTTTTCCGCCGATGACACTGTAAATAAACCGTTATCTTTATATGGGGCAACAAAGAGAGCTGATGAACTCATGGCTTATGCATATCATCATCTATATCATTTAAACACAACAGGCTTAAGGTTCTTCACCGTTTATGGACCTTGGGGCAGACCGGATATGGCTCTATTTAAGTTTACAAAGGCAATAACCGAAGGAAAAATCATAGAAGTATACAATTACGGGAAAATGGAAAGAGATTTTACATATATTGATGATATTGTGGATGGTACGATTGCATCTTTAAACAAACCAATGAAATACGAAATATTCAATTTGGGAAGAGGCCAAAGCATTCCCTTAGAACGCTTCATATCCTGTATAGAAGAAAGGCTAAATAAAAAAGCCAAAAGGGTATACCTGCCATTACAAAAAGGAGATGTGCCTAAAACTTACGCCGATATAAGTAAAAGCGAGCAAATGCTGGGATTCCATCCCAAAGTAAATATTGAAGAAGGTATAGAAAAGTTCATTCAGTGGTACAGAACATATTATCGAATATAGGCACTTATTCTTTTAGGAAAGAGCCATTTTCCATAGGCATTAGCTTTCCTATTCCTGTAGCAAAAACCTCATTTTCTATTAATATCTTTCCACTGCAGATGCGCATTCTCTTCTTATCCTCAACCATCTCGCCCCATAACAAGAGTTCTTTTCCTACAGGAATGGATTTGTTAAAACGCATCGTCATCTCCGCCGTCACACAATATCTTCTGTCTTTAGATAATGCATATGCTGCCCAATTCATTACCTCATCCAATAATGTAGAAACAATGCCGCCATGAACAATATTTTTGTATCCGTTAAATCTCCCGGGAATCTTTACTGTAGTTTCTATATGGTTTCCTTAAAATAGCGAATGGCATTTTCTGCCTCTACTTCAGCCATGCTTGCTCTCATGGTATGTATATTGTAAATGACACCGCATTTATTAAAGATAAAAAATATCCTTTCTCCACTTTTCAAAATGGCAACATTTGCCTCTTTTGTAAGATGAGAAATTAAACAGGCAACAGCACACACCTCCAGCGTAAACAGCTTTAACATCTGAAAATTTGATTGCAAAGCATGAAGTATCTTTTCTTTTTCCTCTCTAAGTGCAGCAAAATAAGCAAGTTTTAGAAACCCCTCTGTCTCCTCCACTATTTTATAATTTATAAAGAAATCTTCCTTTTCCTTCATTATGCCCATCTCGTCTATTCTCTTCCTCAAGTAAAGAGGCAGCACTCTTTTACTTGTTCTCGGCACATTCTGGACATCAAAATAAGAAAACGAGCCTGCATAATTGATATAAACATCTTCTTTTTCCGAAGAAATCATGTTTATTCTGTCTATAGGGTATGTTTTTAGCTCTTTTACTGCGACACACCCCTTCTTTCTGAATCCGCGCAGGAATGAAAATTCCTCTCCCCTAATGTTTAAAGAAAGAAACTGTCTCATTGTTTATACCATACATGACAATAACAATGTCCAATAATAGATGATGGAAATCTCAACACAAATGTATTTGGAGTATCGTCCACTTTCTTATAACCCGAAAGTTCTCTCGGAGATGTCTTCTTAAAACAGAAAAGATTCATATTATAAGGCTCCAAAAGCCACCCAAAGTCGGCTACATTTTCACCTATTGTTTTTGTTACCGCTCCCCTTACCGTACACCGAATAATTAAGGTTTGTTTTTCATCGCAAAACACTACATCTTTCCAACCTTCTGTTCTTAGGAAAGATTGTTTTAGATATTTTTTCTTAAATCTATTCACTACCATTAAACGGTAAGAACCTCTGTCTTTTAAATAGCTGTTTTTTTCCAAATCAAACCATTTCTTGTCTAATGTGGTTTTCTCTGTATAAAAAAGATTTAATCCATCTACCCTTACCGTTATCTCCTTTTTTAATTCTTTGCTATAAACTATAGAGGAGAAAGTGACTATAAATATCAATATTAAGAAAAGCTTTAAAACACGCATCTTCCCTCCTTTATACCTTAAATGTTTTTCTCTCTTTAAACTCTTCCTGCTTCCCTTTATTCCATTGACTTACAGGACGCAGGTAACCTACACTTCTGGAAAATACCTCACACGGCGTGCCCTTCACCTCTTCCAGTTCTTTTTCCAGTTTTTTAATTTTACCTAAAATTTCTTTTTTGGTCATTTTTCCTCCTTT
>JAGMDW010000192.1 GCA_023128455.1 Desulfurellaceae bacterium | reverse complement strand
AATCCGCCAATTCCTTCAACTATTATTGCCTCGTAGGTTCTCGTCAGGTAATCCCATTTTTCCATAATTCTCTTTATGTTTATTTCTTTTATAATCACACCTGGCGCTACAGGTTCTCTAATTTTATAGAGAGAATATGTATCAACGCCTGTTTTTTCCTTAATAAATAAAATATCTTCGGGAACATCTCCTTCACATCCACTTGCAAAGGGTTTGAAATAGGCTGTTTTTAACTTTTTTCTTAGACAATCTTTTACAATCAATGCTGAAATATATGTTTTCCCTACATCAGTTCCTGTGCCTGCTATGAAGAATGACTTATTTTCCCTTGAAAAACTCATAAATGGAATCTTTTGCTATATCACACATCTTTTTGATTTCATCGCATGTAATAACATAAGGTGGCATAAAATATATAACATCACCCAAAGGACGCAGTATAGCACCTTTATTTAAGGCTATTTTGTAGATTTCAAAACCAATTCTCTTTTTCCAATCAAATCGTTCTTTTGTATCTTTATCCTTAACGAGTTCAATAGCGGTTATAAATCCTCTCTGTCTTATCTCTCCAACATATTTAAAATCCTTAAAATTTCCCATATTTTCCATTACAAATGATGCTTTTTCTTCAATTTCTTTAAGCCAATTTTTCTCTTCAAAAATGTTTAAAACCTCACAGGCTGCCGCACAGGCAAGGGGATTTCCAGTGTAACTGTGGCTGTGCAAGAAGGCTTTCAGGCTTGTATAATCATCGTAGAATACATTGTATATTTCATTTTTTGTAAGAACTGCACTTAATGGCAGGTATCCGCCTGTCATTGTTTTTCCCAAACAGATGAAATCTCCCCATATTTCTGCCTGTTCTTCTGCAAACATAGTGCCTGTTCTTCCAAAACCTGTCGCTATCTCATCCACAATCAAATGAACATTGAATCTATCACAGGCATCTCTCAGTTTCTTGAGATAAATAGGAGGATATATTTTAAATCCGCCTGCACACTGAACCAGCGGTTCAACAACAACGGCATTTACATCTTTATGATATTTCTCTAAAGCCTTTTCCATGAAGACAAAACACTCTCCATTGCAGTTTTCTTTGTTTTTGCCAAATGGACATCTATAACAATCAGGACCTTTGACAAATATGTTTTTCATAATGATAGAATCGTATTTTTTCCTGTAAAGATCTTCTCCGCATAAACTCAATGCGCCGAGTGTTTCTCCATGATAACCAT
>JAGMDW010000191.1 GCA_023128455.1 Desulfurellaceae bacterium | reverse complement strand
ATGGTAAAAATTTATAGAAATGAACTTTGTCCTTGTGGTATGGGATGAATTATTTATATTATTTACTGCCATTCGTTCTGTCATATTTCATATCATACTGCTGTGCCTGGTACATAAACGCTTCAAGGCGGGTCTTTGTATTGGTCTTCTCCAATCCATCATAGGCAATACTCATAATTGGAATATTATTATAATCCTTTCTAACCCTCTTTAAGATTGCAGTAACAATTGTTCCAGGCATACATGTAAAGGGCATTACATTTATGACACCAGCAAGGCCATTGAGGGAAAAATCTATGGTCTTACCTACACTCAACACAGCTTCTCCTTCATAAGAAGGGTGGAGGTACGGCATGGAGTAGTTCAATGTCTGGGCCATCCTGGGCTCAGGATAGTTCTTTAGAAATTTTTCAAATGGCTTTGATAGATGTTCTTCGCTGCTGTGCTGTATCTTCTTCCTGATTGTATTTATTAAATAATGAATAATATTCCTCCTTCTTTTGCTCCTTGTTACAAAGACTTGAGACTTGTACATGAGCCACTCTCCAAATGGCGGCATCCATACCTCTCCTCCTAACTTTTCAATCTCAGAAATGATATTATCATTTGAGAAGCGATGGCTACGGATAAATATCTCCCCCACAATTCCTATAACTGGCTTTTGTATTCCGGAGGTCTTTATTGCTTCAAAATCCCTGCTTGCTCTCTTTAATATGGGCAATATATCTCTCTTTTCAGTAATTGCCTGGCATACATCTGAGAAATATTTCCTGTAAACAGTCTCAGTTTCTCCTCTGTTTAGCTCATAAGGCCTAACCTGGCGTCTGCATTTTTCAAGGAGGTCAACAGCCACACATCCCTTCCATGTAAGTAAGACAAATCTTCCCCCACCAGTAATCTTTAACTCACTGTAAATATTCTCATCCTGGTTTGGTGCATAGATGGGAACATCTTTGTATCCCAGGTCATCAAGAATTAACCTGTGAAGCATATTGTATTGGCCAAACCTGCAGGACCCGCAGCCGGAAGGCATAAAGAACGCACTATTGGATGGATTAAAATCCTTCCTTTTTGTTATTTTTACCATATCACCTGTTGTTACGATAAAAGGATAACACTCCTTGCCACTTGTAAACTTCCTTCCCCAGTCCAGTGTCTCCTGGTCTGATTCCGGCATCACTTCAGATGGAATACCAAAAGCATTGAATGCTGAGCGCAGTATGAATGCCTGATCACATATATAGGGTATAAATACTGTTCTCTTCTTGCTTCTGGAAATGGAAAGGGTTTTAACCTTCTCTTCTTCTATATTTTCTTTCCTATAATTTTTCAAACTATCAATAAATGCCTCACACCTGGTAATGGCACCCACATCCGCTGAATGCTCGTCAACCTCAATCATAAGAAAAGGTTTACCTGACATCTTTTGGTTAAAATATTTTGTAACAAAGGAGTCCGGCCCGCACCCGAAGTTAGTAAGGTAAAGGGCAAAAAGATTGGGATGCTCCCTTATTATCTCTGCTCCACTTAATATCTTCTGACCGTATCTCCAGTACATATTAGGCCATTCTTCTGAAATATCTATCCTGTCCAGGTGCAGGAAATCAAGAGGGATGGCCAGTACTCCCAATTCCTGAAGCTTTTGAGGCAGTCCTAAATTAATACCAGGGTCACATCCATTATAAGGCCGGCTTACTATTACCAGGGCTTTGTCATCTCCCTTAAGAGAGGAGAGTACCTCCTCACCCCGCTCTTTTATCCTGGAATAAAATTTTTTCTGTGCCTCTTCTGCCTTAGTGATTGCCTTCCTTACCACAGATGAACCCTTGCCCAATTCCTTTCCCATATCAATTAATGGAATTTCAAGACCCTTCCTACCTTCCTGGAAATAAATAATAGGTCTTAATATCTTGACTCCTCTCTCCTCAGGATTAAGAGCAGCAGAAATAAGATATGGCAGGGTCTGGGCATATGGACAGGCAAAACTGTTTTTAAGTGCTGGATTATCCTGGGGCAGGTTGATGATACTGGGAATGAATATATAATCCACACTCTTTTCTATGAGATTCAGAACATGACCATGGGATATCTTTACCGGAAAGCATGTTTCACTTGCCACATTCTCTGTTCCCTGCTGGATAACTTTCCTATTGGTCTTGTCGGAAATAATAACTTCCATTCCAAGCTCATAGAAGAATGCGCTCCAGAAAGGAAGAAGCTCATGGAATATGAGGACAAGGGGAATACCGACCTTGATGGCGGATTGTTGATTAGTGACTGGGGATTGGTGATAAGAATCAAAAAGCAGCTTTTCACGTTCAGCAAAGAGGTCCGGGAGGGTTACTTTTCTCTTTTTCCTTCTCTCATACTTTTCGCATCTTGAACCATAAAATAAGGGCTCTTCGCCTTCCACATTTACCTGGTTAATTTCACAACAGTTCGGGCATCCCTTGCACTCAAACGATTTTATATTATATTTCTTTTTTGATAAATCAAACCCTTTAAACTTCGATTCTCCGTTAGAGTTATCCCTTGCCATCAGTGCACAACCGATTGCTCCGGTCACCTCATGATTGGGGGGAACAGTTATTTTCTTGCCTGTAACCTTCTCAAATGCTGCCACCACTCCCTCATTAAAAGCTACCCCGCCCTGAAAAAATATGTTATTACCCACCTTCTTTGTCCCAACGACCCTATTCAGATAATTAAGGACTATTGAATAACAAAGGCCTGCAACCAAATCTTCCACGGCTGCGCCATTCTGCTGATGAGAGGTTAAATCCGATTCCATAAATACTGTACACCTTTCTCCCAGACGAACAGGATACCTGCTTGAGAGAGCTGTCTTCCCGAACTCCTTCTTTATATTAATATTGAGCTTTTCTGCCTGCTCTTCTAAAAAGGAGCCTGTTCCTGCAGCGCAAATCTTGTTCATCTCAAAATCAACCACCCTGCCGTCAGCAATACTGATATATTTTGAATCCTGGCCTCCTATTTCGAAAATCGTATCAACATCTTTGTTTGTCTCTATTGCAGCACGTGCTTGGGTAGTTATCTCATTTTTAACCAGGTCAGCACCAATAAAGTCTGCTGTCAGGTATCGACCAGAACCTGTCGTGCATACACCCCTTATATTTACCTTTTTTCCAAGTTCCTTGCCCACTCTATCAAGCCCTTTCCTCACTGCCTCAATCGGCCTTCCGGCTGTCATCAGGTAACTCTTGGCAAGAAGGTTTCCAACCCTATCCAGTACAACAACATTAGTACTTATGGAACCCACATCTACCCCGAGGAACGCGTCTATCTTCTCTTTTGATTTTAATTTAGAATCAATGTTGGAAGGGTAACTAATCTGAAAAGACTTCGTTAAAGACTTAAGGCCAGAATCCCGCTTTCGTGGTGAATTCACATACTCTTCCAATCTTTTTAAACCCTCTATACACAGGGGGTTTTCTTTACCCTGTTTTCGTGAAATTAAAAGAGAGCCTATTGCCCCGAGTGAAGCAAAATATTTTGGAACAAACATATCGCTCTTTTCGAATTCCAGTACCTTTTCAAAAGCCCTAATCATACCTTTATTGGCTGCCACCCCCCCCTGAAATGCAACTGGTTTAATCATGGTTTTCCCTTTGCCTATACTCACCTTGAAGTTTCTTGCCATAGCCACGCACAGTCCGTAAACAATATCGCAATCCGGTGTTGCCTGCTGCTGGAGGTGAATCATATCTGTCTTTGCAAAAACACTGCATCTACCAGCGATTCTCGGGCAATGTTCTGACTTAAGGGCATATAAACCGAACTCTTCTATTGTTAATCCAAGGCGGGATGCCTGCTGGTCCAAAAAGGAACCCGTGCCTGCTGCGCAGATTGTGTTTAAGGCAAAATCTCTGATAACACACTCCTTCAGAGAATCGTCGTAATCGAGCAGTATCAGCTTGGAGTCCTCACCACCGATTTCAATAACTGTTCTTATCCGGGGATAAAAATGGCTTATACCTTTTGCCTGTGCAATAACCTCGTTTACAGGTTCGATTCCTAAAATCTCTGCAATCAGGGTTCCACCTGAACCAGTTATTGCGATGTTAATACCTTTCTTTACCTTATTTTTTAATAATCGGATTACCTGCGGTACGGTCTCACGGTTGTGCCTTATATACCGTTCCTCAAGCACATCGCCCTTATCGTTCATAAGAACAAAATTGATACTCACCGACCCAACATCAAGACCAATCCATCTCTTTTCTTTAATCATAATAAAGTTCCTTTATCTTTTTTCATAAAGCACCGTCTCCGTTTTCAATGCCAGAACCGTTGTCCCCATTTCTTCTTTTCCAAATTGCTAAAAAGTTTTATTTATAGTATAATCTTCAAAGAAGTTAATCTCAAATTCTGCATTCTACTATATTTTATGGAGATTATAAATATGCATTCATCCAATCTTTCATTATTAGAAGTTGAACGGGCAATTAAAAAATTTCCCCCCGGAAAAACAAAGGAAATTACTCATTGAATTACCTCGACTTCTTGACTTTAAATTTGAAGACCTTGAACTTCTTAAACTTGCAGAAATCTCCCGAGCAAGTTTGCTCTTTTTTAAGGCTTCTTCTGGAATAATCTTTGCAAAGTGAAATTAAAGCTCGAATAAGTTGCCCCCTTCTTTATTTCTCGCCTTACTTAAG
>JAGMDW010000190.1 GCA_023128455.1 Desulfurellaceae bacterium | reverse complement strand
ATCTTAGAGGCTATGATGCTAAGGGTGCCTGTTGTAGGAACAGCTGTGGGGGGCATAGGAGAGATGCTTTCCGATGATAGGGGGTTTTTGATAAAATCAAAAGACATAGGTAAGATTTCTTCCGCTATAGAATATGTTTTAAATAATAATACAAAAGATATGGTAGACAGAGCATGCAGATATGCTAAACAGCACTACACCATTCAAACCAAGGAGATGATGTGCGAGAACATATACCGAATGTTGTTGAGAAAAAAAAGATAGAAAAACTCTGGACTTCATTGTTTTCTTATCTTTGTGCTCTTTTTTCCCCCATTTCTATTGCCGCCTCCAGTGTTTCTATTGTCTGTATAGGTTTCACGCTATGGATCTACAAAAGTATAGCAGCAAAGCGCATTCTATTTTCATACGATGAGCTTATTTTGCCCGTTGTTATCTTTGTCGTTGCCGGCATAATCTCTTGTCTATTTTCATATGACCCTATATTAAGCTTAAAACATATGAAATCTGCCTGGTTGTTTCTCATATATTTTGCAATTATTAATCTGGTACACAAAAGAAATGTAAAAACTATATTATATATTTTATTTATTACTACGGCATTTGTTGCCATTGTATCCATTGCTGAGCATTTTACCTATATAAAAATATTTGGATATACAATAATAAAACATTTTTCTCGCTCTCAAGGATTTTTCAATATATCTCTTACCTATGCAGGACAGTTGATGCAAATATTACTTCTTTTAATATCTTTTTTCTTTATATATAGGAAGAAAAAGGTGGTTGTGGGGGGCATAATCATCCTTTCTATTTTTGCCTTCTTATTTACACTTTCCAGAGGTCCATGGTTGGGTTTGTCGTTTGGATTATTAGTTTTCTTCATTTTTTATAATAAAAGTTTAATTCCTGCCTATATTGCCTTTCTTTTATTGTTAGTGTTTTTCTCTTATCTTTTTCTTCCTTCTGTTTTTGATAGGGTACAGACATTATTTACAGGAACAGCAGATAGCAGTATAAGAGAGCATTTTTATTTATGGAAAACAGCTCTTCTAATGTTTTCTCATCACCCATTGTTTGGTGTGGGCGTAGGGAATTTTGAACATCATGCCCTTCCATTAACAAAAGATTTAAACTTTTTGTGGTGTCATTCTTCTGCTCATAATATATTTTTGCATACACTCGCTACAAGAGGTATCATAGGCTTTTTTGCCTTTGTTTTCTTATGGTATTCTATTCTTAAATCTCTTTTAAAAAGGATTCGTTTCTCTAAGGATAATTTGGGTTATACTTTAAATGTAGGTGTGTTTGCAGCTTTTTGTGCGTTGTTGTTTGCAGGATTGTTTGAGACAAATTTTAACGATTCTGAAGTGATTATGATGAGTTGGCTTTTGTTAGGAATTTCTAAGGTGAGCAACACATGATTGTTATATATATTTTAAGAATCTTTCCCAGATTTCTTTTTAAATTTTTTTTTAGTTTCTTAGCATTTCTACTGTGGTGGCTTATTCCCAACCGCAGAAAGATTGCTATAAATAATATTAAACATGCATTTAAAAGAGATGATGAGTGGACAAAAAAAATGGCTAAAAAAACATACATATTTTTTGCGGATTTTATTACAGACTGTATAAAACTGTTAGGAGCTGATAAGAAAAAGATAAGAAAATGTATAGAAATAGAAGGATTGGAAAATTTTCTTGAGGCAAAGAAAAAAAGTGGTAATATTATCTGGGTAACAGCTCATTTTAGCAATTGGGAGATAATGGTTTATGCTTTTGGCTTGCTCAAAGAAAAGTGTTATATTATTGCGCGTCCGCTTGATTGCAAGATGCTGGATAAGATAGTGAATAAACTGAGGGAAAAGGGAGGAAATAAAGTCATCTCTTCTCGGAAAAGCAGTATGTATTTCTTAAATCTCCTTAGAAAAAAGATGGATTTAGGGGTTCTTATCGACCAAGATGCAGGAAGTAAAGGAATGTTTGTGGATTTCTTTAGGAGAAAGGTGTCGGTGAGCGAAGGAATAGCATTATTTTCCTTGAGATTAGGGGTGCCCATTTTGCCTGCTTATATAACTAAAAAGAATAAAAAATTTGTTATTCATATTGAACCTATGGTGAAGGTAAAAGAAGGAGCAAATTTAAAGGAAAAGACCCATAATATTATGCAGTTTATCTATGCAAGGTTTGAAGAATGGATAAGGGAATATCCACATTGTTATTTTTGGGTACATAATAGATGGAAGAGTGGGTCAAATGTTAAAGGATAAATTTGGAAGAATAATTGATTATATAAGAATCTCCGTTACTGATAGATGTAATTTACGCTGCATATACTGTATGCCAGAAGAAGGAATAAAATTTAAAGATATGAGAGAGATTCTCACCTATGAGGATACCGTTTTGTTTTTAAAAAGAGCATCATCTCTGGGTATAAAAAAGGTAAGACTCACCGGTGGCGAGCCCTTGGTTAGAAGGGATATAGAGAAATTGATTAAAATGGTAAAGAATATAGATGGCATAAAAGAAGTATGTTTGACTACTAATGGAACTTTATTAAAAGAGAAAGCTTGTTCTCTATATGATGCAGGAGTAAACAGAATAACGGTAAGTCTGGATAGTCTGGATGAAAGAAAATACAGACTTATCACCCGCCTGGGTAATGTAAAAGATGTATTGGAAGGTTTAAGGGAAATAAAAGATATAGGATTTAAACATACGAAGATCAACACTGTGGTGATGAAAGGGATAAACGATGATGAAATAATAAAACTCTTAAAATTTGCTTTATCCTTAGATATGGAAATAAGATTTATTGAGTATATGCCTACAAAATATGACAAAGGCAGGAATTACTTTATAAGCAATGAAGAAGTTAAGAAAAAAATTAAAGAAAAATATCATTTAGAAAAATCATCTTATCATTCTAATGGGCCCGCCGAATATTTTAAAATAAGAAATAATTTTGTAGGTTTTATCAGCCCATTGAGTAAAAATTTTTGCAAATATTGCAATCGCATTCGTCTTTCTTCAGATGGTTTTATTATCCCTTGTTTAGGCCATAATATAAGAATAAAGGTAAGGGATGAGTTGCGTAAAAGAAACATTGAAGAAATAGATAGTATTATAGAGCATGCTGTTTCTATGAAGCCCAAACAGCATGCAATGTTGAGGGAATCTATTTCTGAATCTATGTCTTATATGGGGGGTTAAATGGAATTTACACATATTGACAAACAGGGTAAGGCGCAAATGGTGGATGTAAGCGAAAAGAAAGATACCTTGAGGATAGCTGAGGCTCATGGTTGCATATACTTAAAAGAAGAAACCATTTCTCTGATTAAAGAAAAAAAGATGGAAAAGGGCGATGTGTTTACAGTGGCCTATGTAGCAGGAGTAGAAGCGGCAAAGAAAACACCGTTTCTCATTCCTCTGTGTCATCCCTTGTTAATTTCCCATGTTGATCTCAAATTTTCTATAGGCAAAGAAAAAAACAAAATAGACATACACAGTATGGTAAGATTAGTGGGAAAAACGGGGGCAGAAATGGAGGCATTAACCGCTGTTTCTATGGCTGCTTTGACCATTTATGATATGTGTAAAGCAGTGGACAAAGAAATGGAGATTGGAGAGATATATCTTTTACATAAAGAAGGCGGCAAGAGCGGCGTTTATCTCAGAAA
>JAGMDW010000019.1 GCA_023128455.1 Desulfurellaceae bacterium | reverse complement strand
GTTTTGGATGCTTTCAAGAAAGTGGAACGACATTTATTTGTTCCTCATCGGTATAAAATAGATGCTTATGATGATTATCCCTTACCAATAGGAGATAATCAAACCATATCTCAACCCTATATGGTAGCTGTAATGACAGAATTATTGAGACTGAAAGGTGATGAGAAAGTTTTAGAAATAGGGACAGGTTCTGGTTATCAAGCAGCCATTTTATCTCTTTTGGCAAAAGAAGTTTATGCCATAGAGATAATTCCATCTCTGGCAAAAATAGTAGCAGAAAGGTTAAGTAGATTAGGATATGAAAATATCAGTGTAAAATGCGGAGATGGATGCTTTGGTTGGGCAGAAAAAGCTCCATTTGATGGAATTATAATAACTTGTGCAATTCCATATCTCTCTAATTTTCTAAAAGAACAATTGAAAGATGGGGGAAGAATAGTAGCACCCATGGGAGAGGCAGATCGGATGCAAACTCTTACTGTTTTTAAGAAAATAAAGGGGGAAATTACCGAAGAAGAGATAAGCGGATGCTTCTTTGTTCCTATGACAGGAAAAATACAAAAAGCGACAA
Organism: Desulfurellaceae bacterium; assembly: GCA_023128455.1. Lineage (GTDB taxonomy): Bacteria > Campylobacterota_A > Desulfurellia > JAGGSF01 > JAGGSF01 > JAGGSF01. The sequence goes on along the minus strand of JAGMDW010000019.1, from coordinate 2,813 downwards.
ATCTATGATTTGCTTGCAACTGCCTGGGGCAATTGCAAGATATGATCTATTAATAAAAAATTACACGCTATAAAGAGGTCTCTTTCTTTCTCTCGTGTATTTTGCCTAAGATGTCTACCGCTTCGCTTGTCAATCCGCTTCTCTCACACATATCCACACTCTGTTCCCAGCATTCCATTGCATTTTTATTATCATCTAATGAATAATATATATCTCCTAATTTTACCAAAATTTCGGTGGCTTTTTCTTCATTTCCAGCTTCTTTGTATAGTTCAAATGATAACCTACAACTGCTTATTGCAAGATTTATGTTTTCCAACTTCTCTAAGATAAGAGCATTGGTAAAGTAAGCTTCCGCTTTATCCATAGGGCTGGATGTTCTACTCTTTAAGAATAAAGACAATGCATCCTTAGAATACTCTAATGCTTCTTTGCATTTATCTTTGCGGCAATAAATGTTAGCGATATTATTTAAGGTAATTGCCTCCATCTCCTTGTTTCCTGCTTTTCTGGACAAGTTCAGAGATTCATTAAAATAATCCAACGCTTTGCTATCGTCTTCCTTTTTAATATGAACATTTCCCAGCATAATAAAGACATGCAATGTTTCTTCTTCTAAGCCTGCCGCTTCAGATATTTCTAATGCCCGGGTGAGATAATCAACGGCTTCATTATGTTTATCTAACATAAAATATGCTTTTCCTATACAGCGTAGTGTCTCAGCCTTTCCTAATTTAAAAGCAGGTGAACCTAAGGAAAGCTCCATCAGTTCCTTTCCATTATTTATTGCTTGTTCATAGTTTCCTCTACTAATTTCACTCAACATTGTGGCCAGTTGTCTCCATAACTCTACGGCTTTAATTTCTTTTCTTTCCATATTATTCCTCCTTTACTTCTTATTAATTTAAATCTAATGCAAATTTGTACTCATAGCAAGTTGAATGTTTTGATTGAAAAATAAAAGGTGTTGATATATTGTTAATCCATGCTTGAAGTGGAAGGTTTAACGAAGAGATATGGTTCCAGAACCGTCGTTAAAAGAGTGAATTTAAAGGTAAAAATGGGTGAGATTGTAGGACTTTTGGGGCCAAACGGAGCAGGCAAAACGACCACTTTTTATATGATTGCCGGTTTAATCCCTCCTGACGATGGAAAGATAAGTTTTAACGGGAAAGATATTACTCATTTCCCCGTACACGAGAGAGCGCATTTGGGCATTGTCTATTTGCCGCAAGAATCTTCTGTTTTTCGTGGACTTACAGTGGAAGAGAATATTTATGCAATATTAGAACTCGTGTATAAAGATAAAAAAGCGAGAAGTATTATGTTGGAAAAACTCTTGGAGGAATTCAGGATTAAGCACATCAGAAAAAATAAAGCATATGTTGTCTCAGGAGGAGAAAGAAGAAGGGTGGAAGTAGCTAGAGCCTTAGCCTTAAATCCGAAAATTATTCTTTTGGATGAACCATTTACAGGTATAGACCCCATCGTGATAGAGGAATTGAGAGGCATGATTCTGAAGTTAAAGGAAAAAAATATTGGGGTTGTGATTACAGACCATAATGTAAGAGAAACGCTGGACATTACCGATATGTCATATATACTTTATGAGGGCAGGATAATTCGAGAGGGAACTGCCCACGAATTAGCAGGCGATCAAGAGGTACAAGAGCTGTATCTGGGCAAGCGTTTTAAATTAGAATAACTGTATGAAATATATTTAGGTATGTAGACATGGTGATAAGTGTAGGTTTTGGGAATATAGTTTTTACAGAGCGGATTATTGCTGTTATTAGTCCTAATTCCGTACCAATAAGACGAATGAAAGAAGAATCAAGGAACAAGGGTATGCTTATTGACATTACGCAAGGGAGAAAGACACGTTCTGTAATTATTATGGATTCGGGTCATGTTATTCTTTCTGCCATTACCGTAAATACCATTAGAGAAAGATTGGAAAAATATGCGTGAAGGATTGATTTTTATCATTTCTGCACCTACGGGTGTAGGAAAAACTACATTGTGCAAAGCAATGGAAGGGAAGATAGATACAGTAAGACGAGTAATTACTCATACCACGAGGGGAAAAAGGAAAGAGGAAACAGAAGGCGTGGATTATTACTTCACCTCGCCAGAAAAATTCCATGAGGGAATAGAAAAAAAGATGTTTGTGGAATGGGCGGAAATTCATGAAAACTTATACGGAACGAGCAAGAAAGCGCTTCGGGAGGTTTTAAAAGATGGATATGATGCAGTGCTTCCTATAGATGTGCAAGGTGCGAGAACTATTAAAAAAGAGTTTCCTCATGCAATTTTAATCTTTCTTTTTCCTCCGTCCTTTAAAGAGTGGATGAGACGATTAAACGAAACATATAAAAAGGATAAGATGTTACGATTAAAAAATGCCCTAAATGAGTTAGAGAAACTATTTTTTTTTGATTATTTTGTAATTAATGACTCTATAGAGCAGGCAACCAATGATTTCAAATGTATTGTGATCGCAGAGGGGCAAAAAATAACTGTTTCAGCTATTGATTTACGAGAGAAGGTAAATAAATTAATAATACAATTAAAAGGAGAGGTGGGAAATGGCTGAGGAAATTGAGGAAATTGTTCATCAAGCCCTGAAACATATAAAGAGTAGATACTTATTGGTGAAGGTTGCTTCCTTAAGGGAAAGATGTCTTGCACGAGGGGATAGGCCTTTGATTCTTAAGGACAGTGATACGCATAGAAATTCTATTATTGCCCTAAAGGAGTGTGCTGAGGGTTTATGGGATGTTAAACACAGAGAATAAAAATGCAATTAAGTT
>JAGMDW010000189.1 GCA_023128455.1 Desulfurellaceae bacterium | reverse complement strand
AGAAGGGAGAGAAAAGAAGTAGTTTTCTGGATTGATGCCTCAGGCTATTCGTATTGTATAAAGCCCGAAAGTTTTGTAGCCAGTTCTGTAGCAGATAAATATACAGACTAAATTACCTTAAGTAGCGGCAATTCAAATACCTTAAATTTTTTGCCACCAAATTTAGAAAATAAAGCCTGTAAGGATTCCATAACTTTTTCTTCTATTTCATCTTCTATGGCAGCGGCAATACAGCAGTTGAAACCAGGCCAAACGGCACTATCCATCTTTGGTTCTGACCTTTCTCCTTTTCCCAGCACTCTATCCCATTTTGTATAACCCTTTATACCGCAGGCAGACAATGCCTCCATTACATCTTCATCAAAATCCACATCGTAGATAATCAAAAGCAGTTTCATGATACCCTCTCTTCTTTTCGTCTTTCAAACATATAATAAACAGTAGGTATTAGAATTAATGTAACCAGTGTAGATACCAAAAGCCCTGAAATAATGGTTATCCCCAGTGCGTTCCAGACCTCCGCGCCAACACTCCTCGTAAGAGCCATGGGCAGCATCGCAAAAATCGTGGTCAAGGTGGTCATGAGGATGGGCCTGAGCCGATTCCTGCCGGCATGGGTAACCGCTTCAAAAAGAAGCTCCCCTCTTTTTTGAAGGAGATGGGTATAATCGAGAAGAACAATGGCATTTTTCACCACTATTCCTTCCAGCATAATGATTCCCATAAAGGTCATAATATCAAGAGAAATCCCCCCAAAGTAGAAAGCATAAAATACACCACTTACCGCGAAGGGAACAGAAAACATGATTATAAGCGGATCTCTCAGATTTCCATAAAGAGATGCCAGCACCATGTAAACGAGAACCATGCCAAGGACAAGAAGCAGTGTAAGGTCGCGAAACGCTTTTTGCTGTTCTTCTACATCAGCCCCGAAACTGACGGATATGCCTTCTGGAATCCCCTTTTTTTTGAGTTCAGTTTTAATATCTGCTGTTACGTCACCCAAAGAACGTTCAAAGGTATCCGCTTCCACCTTGATGATCTTCTGCCGATTCTTTCTCTGCACTTCAACGGGACCTTCTCCACTTATGATTTTTGCCACATTTTTTAATTTTATCATTCTTCCATCAGGTGTAAAAACAGGAATTTCCAGCAGTGTTTTCAACCTGTCCTTGTCTTCCTTCCGTAACCGTGTAAATATATCATAGTTGTCGCCCGCATCCCGAAACTGGGTTGCCTCAACACCATAGAAGTAATTGCGAAGTGCTCCGGCTATGGTGGCTACATTTAACCCGAGAGATGATGCTTTAGCCCTGTCAACCTCCACCCAGAGCTCGGGCCTTGGGTCCTTTTGACTGATTGCCACATCTCTCAAACCAGTTATTCCTTTCATAACCTTTTCTAATTTTCTGGCAAATGCAAAATTGGCATTCAGATCCGAACCCTGTATCTCCACAGAAACGGGCTTACCTGCACCCATCATCAGCGATTTGATAGGACTGGTTGCGGTAACCTGAAGCCTATTGATACCCGGTATTTTTTCTATCTTCTCTCTCAAGATATTAGCAATCTCCCTGGCACTTCTATCCCGCTTATCCATGTCTACAAGTTTAAATCCCACCTCACCCACATTTGGCCCTTCATCGAAACCAAGTACCACACCCGTTCCTTCTTCAGTTGCACCATCAAAAGCATAAGAGTGTCTGAACTCCTCAGGTTTTACAACCTCATCCATTATCTTCAATATTTGTTCAATAACATGATTGGTCTCCTCTATACGCGTGCCTTCCTGAAGCCGAAAATCTATTCTCATGTCACCGGAATCCGGTTCGGGAACGAACGACGTCGAGATGAACGGGATCATGGAGAGACTGCTTGCAAATATGGCCACAGCAAGGAAAATAACCGTTTTTCTGTGCTTCAATGACCAGCCAAGGAGGCGGTTATACGCATCTTCCACAATTTCCAAATATCTTTCCGTCATACTATAAAATTTACCAAGCAATCCCTTTTTCTTTTTCAGAGTTTCAGGTGTAGATGTTATCCATCGAGAGGAGAGCATGGGAGTCATAGAAAGTGCGGTAAAAAGAGATGCTAAAAGCGCTATCGAAACGACGAACGAAAGCTGCTTGAATATAATGCCGGTAAGTCCAGTAACAAAAATCAGTGGGATAAAGACCGCTATTATAGTCACGGTAGATGCCGTGACGGCCATACCCATCTCATTGGCGCCATAAATGGCGCTGGGTTTCATTTTTCCTCCATGTTCTCTATGCCGGACAATATTCTCAAGAACCACAATACTATTGTCCACGACCATGCCTGAAGCAATAATTAAAGACAGAAGAGAGATTGTATTGATTGTATATCCAAAGATATAGAGAAAA
>JAGMDW010000188.1 GCA_023128455.1 Desulfurellaceae bacterium | reverse complement strand
AGCCATCATCTTATCAAAATCTTCTACTGGCATTGCTGGCGATGTAGTGAACGAGATTTTTGTCATCTTACTTAATGCGACCGAAGCTTTTGTTGCTTGCTCTATTCCTGGGAAAGTTACGATAAGCACTAAGTCCTGTTCACCTAACAATACATATATTGATTTTATTTCGCCATCAAACTTTTTGATTAAATCCGCAGCTTTTTTTGTGCGCTCAGCGCTTATCTCCTCTAATGCCTCAAATGAGTATTTACCAAACATAAAAAATGTTGCCATAATCCATTCCTCCTTTATTTATTTTAATCAAAATGTTGTGAAGAAATATAGCATAATTAAAATATTGAGGCAATGATACAATTTCATTAGAAAATGGAATGGCAAAAGAAAATATGACAAATTTAAAATTTTATATATAATCTGAGCAAGGAGGCAAAATGCGGTTTCCAAAGTTAAGAGCACGTCGGCTAAGGAAAAGTGAACAAATAAGGGAGATGATAAGGGAAACGCGATTGTGTGTGAAGGACTTTGTTTATCCCCTGTTTGTGAAGGAAGGAATACACGCTCCCGTGGATATAGAATCTATGCCTGGCGTGCAGCAGTTGCCTTTAAAAGATTTAATAAAACAGGCAAAAAAAACATATAATTTAGGTATACCGGCGGTAATTCTATTTGGTATTCCATCACATAAGGATAAATTGGGCACTGAGGCTTACAATGAGAAAGGAATAATAGTGCAGGCTATTAAAGCAGTGAAAGATGCAGTGCCGGAGTTGGTGGTCATCGCCGATGCCTGTTTTTGCGAATACACATCTCATGGACACTGTGGTGTGATAGACAAAGAAGGCAGACTTTTAAATGAACCTACCAGAGAATTATTAAGAAAAGAGGCTTATGTGTATGCTAAAGCAGGGGCAGATGTTATTGCTCCCTCTGGAATGATTGATGGCATGGTAAATGCTATCAGAGAGTTGTTGGATGAGGAAGGTTATGAAGATGTAGCTATTATGTCCTATTCTGCAAAGTATGTTTCTTCTTTTTATGGTCCTTTTCGTGATGCGGCAGAATCCTCTCCACAATTTGGTGATAGAAAGGCATATCAGATGGATATAGCCAATTCCAGAGAGGCAATAAAAGAGGTTATGCTGGATATTGAAGAAGGTGCAGATATTGTTATGGTCAAACCTGCCTTGCCATATTTGGATGTTATAAAAGAGGTTAGCAACAAATTTCCATATATACCCTTAGCCGCGTATAATGTGTCTGGTGAATATGCGATGGTTAAAGCAGCAGGAAAATTGGGTTATATAGATGAAAATGCAGTGATGATGGAGATGCTCACTTCTATTAGAAGGGCAGGAGCGGATATTATAATCACCTATTTTGCTTTAGACGCAGCACATCTTTTATAAGGACATAGATCTTTCAAGGGACAATCTTTACATGACGGTTTTCTGGGATGGCAAAACTTTCTTCCCAATGTAACGAAATAGGAATTAATCTTTTTCCAGTATTTTTGAGGGATGATTCTTTTTAGTTCTCTTTCCGTTTCCAAAACATTTTTTGTCTCTACTAAGCCCAATCTATTAGAGATACGATGAACATGGGTATCCACACATATCTCATCTTTATCAAACGCAGCCGACAAAACCAGCGTGGCAACCTTTCTTCCTACACCTGGAAGGGAAAGGAGTTCGTTTAATTTCTGCGGTATCTTTCCGTTGTATTTTTCCAAAACTGTTTTTGTCAATATCTTCAGGTTTTTTGCCTTGGTGTGATAGAACCCTACCGGGTAGATAAGCTTTTCTATTTTTCCAACAGGCAACTCATTTAGTTTGTGTATATCAGGTGCATATTCAATTAATTTTTTTAATGCTTTTTCTGTTACTTCGTCTTTGGTACGAGTGCTTAATATAGCACCAATTAGCACCCAAAATGGGGTTTTTTGTCTGCTTACATACGGCCTTTCAAACTTTTTTAAGCGATGAAACAGCTCTTCTGTGTCCATCAACTAAGCGCTTCTTCATTTATCCTGATCTTTGCTTTAGCTTTGAGCTGTTTTAGGAAATCTTGTATTGCTGTTTCTCTTTCTTTTTGTTCAAGCTTTTTCCTTATTCCATTTTTTAATTCGTCATATTCTTTTTTATTTAGTGTTTTTCTTTCTTTTAGCTGATAAATATAAGCGATTCCATTAGATATACAAAAATCGCCTTCTTTTTTCTTTAAAGAAAATACATTGTTTTTTAAACATGTAATTTTAACTGTTTCACTCATTTTGCTAAAGTAAGCTGTTTGCTCTAATTTTAATTTTTCCTTAACTGCTAAGCTTTTTATGTCCCTTGATGATAAGATTTTCTTCATTTCCATTGCTTTATTTTTGAGCAGCTCTTTAGATTTCTCTTCTTTGTATTTTTCTATCACTTTTTCCTTGATCTTTTTGAATGACGGAATGTATGCTGACTTCTTATCTAATAGCCTGAACACAATGTAATTTTTACCCGATTTTACTGGGACACTCACCTTTCCTTTATCCATATACAAAGACTGTTCAATTATATCTTTATTTAAAGGCTCTTTTACATCTCTTATGGAGAAAAACCCTGTTTTTGTTGTTTTTAATCCTTTTGATTGCACGATCTGTTCAAAATCTTTTGGGGTCTTTCTCAATTCAACCTGCATTTTTTTTGCCTCTCTAAAAATGTTCTTTTTCGACTCTTCCACGCGTAATTTTTGGGCGATTTTTTCTTTTACATCTTCAAATGGCAAAATATGTTTCGGATTTATATCTGTGACCTTTACAATATGATACCCATAGATTGTCTTGAATGGTTTGGACATTTCTCCTTTCTTCAAATGAAAAACAGTATTTCCAAATTCTTCTACTACTGCATTCCTCGTTATATAACCCAAATAGCCGCTTTTCTTCTTTGAGAAAGGATCTTCCGAATATCTCTTTGCCAATGTTGCGAAATTTTTCCCACTCTTTAATTCTCTATAGATTTTGTTTATCTTTTCTTTTCCTTTTTGCCATTCTTTATCATTATCTCTGGGGGGAATTTTTATCAGTATATGATATACCTCTCTTTTCTCTGGAACGGTAAATTGGCTTTGGTGTCTCTTGTAGTAATTTGATATTTTCTTATCATCGATCTTTATATTTTTCTCTACAAATTTCGGTGTGATTTCTGTATATATAATCTTCATTTTTACAGGTAGTTTGAAGCTATTTTTATGTTTATCGTAGAAAGATTTTACATCTTTTGTTTGGGTTTTGATGTCTTTTACCAATGACTTTCTATCTAACTTTACATAAGCTAATTTGATTGGAGTATAATTTTTGTCAATATAATTCTTTATTTCGTTGTCACTGACAAAGACTTTTGATGCTACGCTGTTCTTTAGTTTATTTATAATTATGTCTGTTCTTAGGGAAGCCTCAAAGTTTCTGGGCTGAACGCCATTGGTCTTTAATATATTAAGATATCTTTGTTGTGAGAAATGCCCGGGTTTGTCCCAGAAAATACTCATGTTTTCTATTGTTTTCTGCACCTCCTCATTTGTTGCCTTTATATTTCTCTTTTTAGCTTCTTGAATAAAAAGTACTTTTTCTATTAATATGTCTATTGCCTTTTGCTTTAAATTTAGCTTTTTTAGGTCTTCATCGGTGAAATTGTTGGAAAAAAGCTGGGAATAGAAACGATATAGGCGTTGATATGTATTTTGAAAATCTTCCATAGTAATGGTCGTTTTGTTGACCTTTGCTACTACATCTTCTCCCATGTGAAAAGGACCACCTACAAACAGGAAAGCACCACCGATAACAAATGCGGCGATGCCTACCCATACCAGAACACTCAAATGCTTTAGATTTTTTCTTATTAGTTGTAACACACTCCCCACCTCTCTCTGTTTTTAAAGCCTTTTTACAAAATATTTGCCTGAAGGTCAAGCAATTCTGCAAAGCAGAATTGCTAAAGGTTGCTTAAAACGGGAAGGAAGGGTATGCTGTGCCATCCACAACATTTGATAATAACTCAATGCGAAATTGAAGGTTTTGGTCCGCTTCAAAGTTTGTCTCGGCTGATAGGCATGTTACACGCATACGCCACTGGGCATATACTTAACGTTGCCCGAAATTTCTTCGAGGCTTTTGGAGGTGAAGTATGAATATTCCATATATGATTGATTGGGCAATTACGAATAGATGTAATCTCAACTGTCTGCATTGCAGGGGAATGGCTAAAGAAGAACTTGATAGTAGAACTATTTTGAGAGTAGCTGAAGAGATACCATTGCTTAAACCGAGGTGGGTTATCATTGAGGGCGGAGAACCGCTTTTACGCAAGGAATTATTTGAAATCATAGAAATAATCCACAAAAGTAACATTAAAATTTATCTTATCAGTAATGGCATGTTGCTTGACGAAGATTTAGGCAGAAAATTCGCAGA
>JAGMDW010000187.1 GCA_023128455.1 Desulfurellaceae bacterium | reverse complement strand
AGCGGTGAATAATTGATGGAAGGTATTATTCATTTTCTCCTCCATATAGCAGGAAATATGGGATATGGAGGGATATTCGTGCTTATGTTTTTAGAGAGTTCGTTTTTTCCTTTTCCCAGTGAGGTGGTTATCGTGCCGACCGCTTATTTGGCATCTAAGGGAGAGATGAATATAATAGGAGTAATTGTAGCAGGTGTTTTGGGCAGTCTGTTTGGTGCGATATTTAATTATATGCTTGCTTGTTGGTTGAGGGAGAAACTACTCTTAAAATGGGGGAGATTTGTAGGTCTTACTGAAAAGAGATTGACAAAAGCTTCTTTGTTTTTCAATAAACATGGAGAGATAAGCACATTTATAGGAAGACTTTTGCCCGTTATAAGGCAGTATATTTCCTTACCCGCTGGCTTATCGGGCATGAATCTCTTCTACTTTTCACTACTCACATTTTTGGGTGCTGGTATATGGGTTTCTGTTCTGGCTTTTGTTGGATATACAATAGGTTCAAATGAGCTTTTGGTTAAAGAAGCTCTACATAATATTACTATTTATGTTATCTTCTTTTCTTGTGCTTTAGTCGGATTATATATTTACATAAGGAGGAGAAATGATCAGCGAGTTCAAAAAAACAGGTGATATATTATTTCTCATGGGCTTAGTGCATTATAATAGCGGAAATATTAGCACGCGTGTATCTGATGGTATTTGGATTACAAAAACAGGGAAAAGTTTATATAATCTGCGTAGTAAAGATATTGTGAAAATAGGGTTGGAAAGAGATATAAGATGGAATGCATCCAGTAGCGAAACGCCCATCCACACCGAGATATACAAAAAGATTCCAGAGGCTAAGGCAATTATTCATTCTCATAGTCCTTATGCTGTTGCTCTCTCTTTTTTGACAGAAAAGATAATTCCTATAGATTATGAGTCTTCATTGCGATTTTCCAAACCTATAGATATCTTAAATATAGAATATAGAGAGTGGAGAGAAAAGGCACATATAGACATTCCCTCATATTTGGAAAAATCGGAAAATCCCATTGTGGTTGCCAGAGGTCACGGTGTTTTTACCTATGGAAGCAATTTATTCGAAGGATTGGAAAGGGTCTGTTGTTTAGAATTTGCTGCAAAGATACTTTTGGAGGTGAACGGTGGAAGAGGTAGTAGAAAAACTTAAGAAAGCAAAAAATGTTGTTGTTTTTTCTGGTGCGGGAATATCAAAAGCCAGCGGTATTCCTACTTTTCGAGGAAAAGATGGTTTATGGAAGGATTATGATGCTACACAGCTGGCTACTCCTTCTGCATTTAAAAGAGATTCAAAATTGGTATGGCAGTGGTATAACTGGCGGAGAAGTATCATTATCAAAGCTCAACCCAATCCTGCTCACATAGCATGTGTGGAATTGGAAAAAATGTACAAAGAGGGTTTTTATCTTATTACTCAGAATGTGGATGGTCTGCATCGTTTGGCCGGCAACCATTTTATCTACGAGCTGCATGGTAATATCTGGCAAACGGTGTGTTTGTCTTGCGGGAAAATGGAGGAAGAAAGAGTGGTTTATGAAGAAGAAGAGCTTCCTCCTCATTGTAAGAGTTGTGGAGGACTTCTGAGGCCGCATATTGTATGGTTTGGAGAGATGCTTCCTCAAGATGTTTTACAGGAGGCATTGTCCGCGTCTCGCAGCACAGATGTTTTTTTAGGTATTGGCACATCAGGAGTTGTGCAACCTGCCGCTTCTATGCCCCTCATTGCTAAAGAGAATGGTGCTTATGTGGTGGAATTTAATGTTGAAAAAACGCCAAATTCTCCATTTATGGATAAAGTAATTATAGATGATGTTGCCAAATCGTTACCCAAATTAATGGAGATGCTTAAAAAAAATTAAGGGATGGATTTTTAGGGGTAAGGCCTAATTTGTAGCACAATTTGAAGAACAGTTGAATAGATTTAATCTCTTTTTCTGTTAGATCGTAGTTGATATTCAAGGTAAGGTAGTTTGTGTATTCTTCTTTTGTGATGTAAGGGAAACGATCGTGAAAATAATCAACTATTTCTCTGATGTGTGTTGTCCCCCATTCTTTAGCGTGAATGAAATTTTGCACAACCTTTTTTGTAATCTTCTCTTTGTATCCAATCCATAATGCAAAGACAAATGGCAAGTGGGTGAATGTTTTCCACTCATGGGCCAAGTCCACTATTTGATTTAATGGAAATTCCTTCTCTTTGAACAATGCGTTATCGCCGATAACCACTTGAGCATCAAAATTTTTAATATCAAATCCATACTGCACTTCTTTTTTGAACTTTTCTCTTAACAATATCTGCACGAGTGCATTTGAGGTGCGAGAATGTTTATCCAGAAGCACTGTTTTGATTTCTTTTAGGGGTTTGTTGCAAAACAGGGCTACACTCTTTACATAGTCGGGAGAAGAAATACAAACAGAAGGCACAATGACATATTCTTGAGGAAGGTATGCATATTCTATTACTGGAATGATACCTATGTCAATTTCTTTATTTCGTAGCATTTCTGCGCATTCAGACGGGAACAACTGTGTAAAATCATACTTTGTATTTATAGAATCTACGAGAAATGCCTGATACAACGGCCAGGCATTGAGAAAGCTTACTAAGCCCACACGCAACATAGGTGAAGATTATCACCACTTGCACAAAAAATCAACGAACGGTAGTTATTGACAAATATGTATATATTTTGTAACTTTTAGACGAATTTGTATGGAGGTAGTAATATGTTGGCTATTTTGGAAGAAGGTAGTAAGCAATACATGGTTAGAGAGGGAGATGAAATTGAGGTAGAAAAAATACAAGCAGAGGGTGGTGCACAGGTAGAGTTGGATAAGGTTTTATTGATAAGCGGTGAAAATGTATATAAGGTAGGCAATCCTTATGTAGAGGGGGCAAAAGTTATAGGAAAGATAGTTCGTCAGAGTAAGGCTAAGAAAATCATAGTGTTTAAATTTAAGCGAAGAAAGGGATATAGGAAAAAGCAGGGACATAGGCAATCTATCACGCGAATTAAAAT
>JAGMDW010000186.1 GCA_023128455.1 Desulfurellaceae bacterium | reverse complement strand
TTTTATTTCTTCAACAAAGGCGAGTTCTGTGCTTCTACCAAGCAATAAAGGATAATAAGGTTTTCTAAAACAATCGGCAATCTCTTTTTCTTTTATGTATAAGTATAATCCAGGCCTAAAAAGAAACTCACGCTTTATTACATTTGATTTGGTGATTCTTCCTACTTCCCATTCATAAATAGTTTCGAGGTCAATTCCTTTTGAATCGCTTTTAAATACATATTTTACATCTATATCTCTCGGAGTTATTAGTTTGCCACAAGCTGCAGAGATCAAACCATATACTGTTGAATAAGGTGGGATTGGCAAAGTTGGTTGATAACCATAAACAAAAATGGGATACCTAAAAGACGCTGTCCAACCTGCTATTTTTATTCTATAGAAAGAACACATCTTATTACTTTCCTTACACAATGAATATATCTAAATTTTTAGCAAACTCCACAACAGTATTATTGATAGAATTTTGTTTTACCTGAATTTCTCTTCCATTGTAATTCCACTTTCTATTTGCAAATTCAGTTATTTTTTTGCTCATCTCGTCAAGAAATCCTTCCCTTTTCCCAATATATATATCAGAAAGGATAATTTCTTTATAATCTTCTATTACCTGTGATAGGGCATCAAAGTTTATACCATTCTCATCAGCAACATTCATAAAGATATGATTTCCTCCTTCAATTACAGCAAGAATCAGGAATTTAGGCGAAACATCTGTTAAATGTTCGGTGAGTTTTGCACCTCCTGAAAGATATGGCAAGGCAAGAATTGTCTCTTTTATCCTTTTCCTTCTAATATTAACGGGCATTTCACGGAACCTTTCATTTTCATCATACTTCAAATCTCTTTCCTTTGCTTTCTCAATAAGTTTCGGAGACATATTTTTATATCCAGTTTTCTCAATCTCATAGAATCTACCTGCCATTTCAATGTCTATGGAAAATATCCCCTTAAAGATGGTTGAATAAAACTGATGCTCATAAGGAACAGGGTCTCCTTCAGATTGTCTTGCCATTACACCGAAATCATCTGTAGGATTTTGTGGATATACTGAGAGCAACGGAGAATTCTTTAATGGAGAAATACGGGTAACCGTAACATTTACCTTTTTCCCTGTTCCTTCGATTTCTTCTTTTGCAGCCCTCATATAACCAAACATATCGTCATCATCATATTCAATTGGATTAGCAGAGGTATAAGCAACCTTTGCTACCCTCTCAATAGGAGACAAATTCCATGCGAATTTCTTAGCTAATGTATCTCTCCACCAATATCTTACCGCTTGTCCTGAAACATAAGGATAAACATCTCTCCCTTTTCTTACAACTTTAACTTTTACAGCATTATCCGTTCTTTCACCTGCATCCATCCCTGCATTATTCAATGCTGACCAGGGTGCATCAATCAACATAAATCCATTTATGGTTTTTCCCATTTTACACCTCCTCGTTTTCTTCTATTTCTTCAATTATTTCTTTCTTTTCCTTTAAATAATCCGACAATTTTTCATATATTCTGAATAACAAAATATCTCGTGTTTCTTTCCAACCCAACGCTCCCTCGGGGAATAGGTCATTTATAAATTCATCAGTTGTAAATAGAGGAACGTCCATTCTATTTGCAATCATATTTTTTGTTATTTTTAATAAAACATTTCTCATTCCCTCATAACTTTTCGCGGTCTCAAATGCAAATAATCTTTTAGTATTATCAGTCTGTCTTATATAATCAGAAATTTTATCGCCGACTTTTTTTAATGTATCTATTCTCTTCTCGTTCATTTCCATTACCTCCTTTAAGTAATAGGAGAAAATCTCCCAGTTACCAATTATAGTTCTACTTTTATTGTTTATAAAAAATCCAATTATAGATCTTCCATTTAGCAAATTTCTATAAACTGTGTTGTTTCTCCATTTATAATCGTCTTCCTTTTTAAAACCCCAATACCCCTTTCTTACAATTTTTGCCCAGGACGAAACATCAAGACGCTGAACATACACAAGAAATCTAAATACACTGTTAGG
>JAGMDW010000185.1 GCA_023128455.1 Desulfurellaceae bacterium | reverse complement strand
TGCCATTTTTCATCCTGTGGTATATTCCCCTGAATTATACACACATTTACTTTACCTTTTGCATCATTCATCATGAATTTTCCACCAACGAATAGAAAAACAAGTAAAAAAACTCCAGAAAATAAGTAAATAAATCTTTTCCTGTGTAAAAAACAGAAAAACAGCACATTTATCAAAATCACATAGAAGGATAAAAAATAGGAACCAAACAAAGAAGACCATTGGACAAATGGTAAAAGATGAATAAGTTTGCTTGTATCTATTATGGGCAGACCACCCAAGAGATTGTTCTTTATAAACTCAAAAAATATCCATGCAAACGGAGCAAGAAATATGTTTAGTTTTCTACAGGTGAAGGAAAATGCCAAAATGTACAGTGCATGATATGTAGAGAGAAGAAGTAATAAAATGGCGGAAAAGACAAATGGGATTCCTGCATAATTATGAACAGCTTGGAATACACCAAAATAGACGAACAGTAAAAATGGCAAAATGCCGATATATATCCATAGATAGTTCTTTTTAATTTCATATAAGAATAAAAACAGTGGTATAAAAGAGAAATACACCACTATTGGTGTATAGATGCTTGCTATCAATAGAATAGAAGTGCATAAAGGAAAAAACCACACTTACATTATTACCTAAGGAGACTTTCTGTTCAATAGAATTATTTTTTCTTAGGCAGAAGGTATTTAAGGAATTGAGAATCTGGTGGTGCCACAAGCGTCATGTTGTCTTTCAAGGAATTTTTGTAGGCTTCTAGACTTCTTGTAAATGCATAAAATTCAGGGTCTTGACTATAGGCTTCGGCATAAATTTTAAAGGCTACTGCATCACCTTTGCCCTTTAATACTTCTGATTTTCTCTTAGCCTCTGCCAGTATAATGGTTCTCTCTTTATCTGCACCTGCCCTGATTTTATGCGCCTCTTCTTCTCCTTCAGACCGGTACCGCATGGCCTCTCTGGATCTTTCCGCTCTCATTCTCTCAAAGACATGTTGTTCATTCTGCTCAGGCAGGTCAGCCCTTTTGATGCGGACATCCGTAACTCTAATCCCATAGGATTTGCCAATCATATCGCATTTGTTGGTTACCGTTATCATAATCTGATTTCTAAACTTGGATACAATCTCAGTAAGGGTGTGTTTTCCCAACTCAACCCTCAGCTGAGCATATACGATATCATCCAGTCGGGCTTGAGCACCTGCTTCATTTTTCACGCTTTTATAGAACTGGAGAGGGTCTTCTATATACCATTTTGAATAGTTATCTATAATGAGATTTTTCTTGTCACTGGTTATAATTTCAGTAGGAGGAGAATCATAGACTAAAAGGCGCTTATCAAAATATATAATTTGCTGAATGAAGGGTGTTTTAACATGGAGACCCGGAGATTTAATACCACCTACGGGTTTACCAAGCTGAACGACTATGGCTTGCTCGGTTTGGTCAACGGTATATAAAGAGCTGATAACAACAACCAATAAGACAATGATAATTGCTATAACTATAATACTCAACTTCCCTTTCATCGTTTCTCCTCAATCTGTTTCTCGGATAGTTCCTTTATTCCTTCCAGGGGAAGGATAGGGAGGACATTTTTCCCCGTTTTGTCTTCTATAATTATCTTTTTAACAGAAGGTAGAACTTCTTCCATAGTTTCTATATACAGGCGTGTTTTGGTGATATTCTTAGCTTTTCGATACTCCTTTAGGATTTGAATGAATCTGCTGGTATCACCCTTTGCACCTTTGATTTTTGCTTCTTTATATGCGAGAGCTTCATTTACTATCCTGGATGCATCACCCTTAGCTTTAGGTAAAATGTCATTTCTATATCCTTCAGATTCATTTATAATTTTGATTTTATCTTCTTTGGCTGATGCTACATCCCTGAATGCCTCAATAACCGATTTCGGAGGATGAACATCCTGCAATTGAACTACCTGTATAAGTATTCCTGCTTTATAATTGTCTAATATCTGTTGACTTAAGTTTTTAACATTCTGTTGAACCTGGAACTTTCCAACGGTGAGAACTTCATCTATATTGATTTTTCCCACTACCTCTCTCATCGCTGCTTCTGTCGCATCTTTGACAGTTTCCCGAACATCCCTCACATTGAACAGATAATTGATGGCATCTTTTATTTTATACTGCAAGATGAATTGTATGCTTATTATGTTTTCATCTCCGGTCAGCATTAAAGATTCCTCTGGTATATCTCTGTAACGAGCAGGTGGACCCATAGAGACAGTCATGTAACCTATTTCCATTTTTTTAACTTCATCTACCTTTGCTTTTAAAAGTGATTCTATGGGATAGGGTAAGCGATAATGAAGTCCTGGTGTGGTGGTATATGCAAACTTCCCAAATCTCTTTACCACTCCAACCTCATTGGGAGCTACGGTATAAATTCCTGAAAGAATCCAGATGACAACAATTATTATGATAATAATAAAAATGCCGGGCAATTTTAGATTGAATTTACTCTTGAAACGGTCAATAGTTTCTTTTACAGAAGGCGGGCGTTCAGTGTCCCACTCCATTATTTTCTCCTTTCAATTAAAATCATGACGATATACATATACTATTAAATTTTTGTTGTCAAGGAAAAACCGCTGGTAATTTCCTTGACGGTAAATATAATCAACGAATAAAGAAAAGATGTGAGATTTAGCACTTACGCATTCTGACATTTTTTGGGGTAACTTCTATTAACTCATCTTCATTGACAAATTCTATGCAGTTTTCCAGGCTCATGATTCGGGGGGGTTCTAATTGAATGGCTTCGTCGGAACTGGCTGCCCGGACATTGGTCAATTTTTTAGGACGGCATACATTGATGCAGAGGTCTTTGCTGCGATTTCGTTCACCAACGATCATTTTTTTATAAACGGCTTTGACTGGCTTGATAAAAAATTGGCCTCTGTCTTTAAGGCTGTGAAGAGCATAGGCAGTGGTGTTGCCACTGCGGTCAGATACCAGAGCTCCGGTTTGTCGATAGCGAATATCTCCCTGCCATTTATCCCATCGGAGAAAGCTTACATTAAAGGTTCCCTTTCCTTTGGTGCCAGTGAGGAATTCAGATCGGAAGCCGATTAATCCTCGTGTTGGTACTTCGAATTTTAAACGCACCCATCCAGTGCCATGATTTGTCATAGTTAGCATTTTTCCTCGCCTTTTGCTCATTAATTCAATTACCATACCTGTGTATGGCTCGGGGATATCTATCAGGATTTCTTCGATGGGTTCATGGACAACATCGTTTATATTCTTCGTGATTATTTCTGGTTTTGAAACTTCAAATTCATAGCCTTCTCGACGCATGGTTTCAATAAGAACGGAGAGTTGGAGTTCTCCGCGTCCTGATACCTTAAATGCCTCATGGGAATCTGTGGATTCTATCTTTATGGCAATATTGGTCAGCGCCTCACGACGAAGTCTTTCTTTTAAATGCTGTGAGGTGACAAACATGCCTTCTTCGCCGGCGAGAGGTGATTTGTTAACGGTAAACATCATGCTGAGAGTAGGTTCATCCACAATGATGGGGGGCATGGCAACAGGATTTGCTAATTGGGTAATTGTTTCTCCGATTTTAATGTTTTCTATACCAGCAATAGCTACTATTTCTCCACAACCGGCTTGAGTAACAGGTTGTTGTTTTAAGCCTTCAAACACGAGGAGTTTAACGATCTTTGCTTTTTGCACATCTCCATTGAGCTTGGCAATGGCTATCTCTTTGCCGGACTGAATTTCTCCTGAAAAGATACGTCCGATTGCCAGCCGTCCGATGTAATTATCATAACTTAAATTGGAAATCAGGACTTGTAGGGTATCTGTGCGCAGAGACTTGGGAGCAGGAATAGTTTTAATAATGGTTTCGAAAAGAGGGATTAAGTCTTTACTCTCATCTTTTAGGTTTGTTTTGGCTATACCTTCACGACCAACGGCATAGATCACAGGAAAGGCAAGGAGGTCTTCATCGGCATCTAAATCTATAAATAGGTCGTAGATCTCGTTTAATACTTCTTGGGGACGAGCTTCTTTTTTGTCTATTTTGTTGATCACCACAATGGGTGTGAGTTTTTGTTCTAAAGCTTTGTGTAGAACAAAGCGGGTTTGAGGCATGGGACCTTCCACCGCATCTACCAGCAGCAGAACACCATCCACCATCTTTAAGGTGCGTTCTACCTCACCGCTAAAATCTGAATGGCCAGGCGTATCTACGATGTTAATTTTTGTACTGTGATACCATACTGAGGTGTTTTTGGCCATGATGGTGATACCTCGTTCTCTTTCTAAGTCTAAGGTATCGAGAATGCACTCCTTCACCTTTTCATTTGCTCGAAAGATACCAGATTGTTTGAACATAGCATCTACCAGAGTTGTCTTGCCGTGGTCGACATGAGCAATAATAGCAATATTTCTTAAAGCATAGTTTTTTGTTTCCATTTTTTCACTTTTTAGAGAAGTAAGATGGAGTAAGATAATACACCTTAGAGAAGAAAAGGCAAGAGTTATATTATTGATAAGTTAAGGATTTGTGTTTATACTTTGTTGAAATGCTTTAGGAGGAAATAATGTGTAGGATTGCTCAGCTTTCTGTTTTTATTGAGAACAAGAAAGGTAGATTTGCTCATGTGGTGCAACTTTTGGGAGAGAAGGATGTAAATATCAGAGCAATGTCTTTAGCAGATACGGTGGATTTTGGTATTTTGCGATTTGTAGTGGATAAACCAGATGTAGCATATAGCATTCTTAAAGAAAATGGTTTGATTGTAAGAAAGGATGAAGTTTTGGCAATGGAAGTGGAGGATAAGCCTGGGGGGTTAGCTAAGCTTCTTCAATCTATCACCAAACAGGATTTGAGTGTTGAGTATATGTACACATTTAATAATGTATTGAGCGGCAAGGCTGTAATGATATTTAGATTTGAAGATACGGTTGAGGCGATAGAAAGATTAAAGGAGATAGGTGTGGGATTGCTTCCTTCAGATTATTTTTGGGGGATATGATGATCTGGGACAAGAATGAAACATTGCCCGAGGAAGAAAACAAACAACTGCAATTGGATAAGTTACAATATATCGTAGATTATGTGTACAAAAGAGTGCCTTTTTATAAAAAGAAGTTGGATAAGGCAGGATTAAAACCATCAAGTATAAAAACACTGAATGATTTAAGACTTATTCCCTTTACTACAAAGGATGATTTTAGGGTAAACTATCCGTTTGGATTGTTTGCAGTGCCGTTAAAACAGGTAGTGCGTATTCATTCTTCATCAGGAACAACAGGTAAGCCTATTGTTGTGGGTTATACACAGAGAGATGTAGAGGTGTGGAAAAATTTAGTTGCTCGTTTTATAGTGGCAGGTGGTGTAACAGCAGAAGATATAGCGCAGGTTTCTTTCGGTTACGGTTTGTTTACAGGTGGGTTTGGCTTGCATTATGGTTTGGAAAAGGTGGGGGTAACAGTGATTCCCATCTCCAGTGGCAATACAAAGAGGCAGGTTATGCTGATGAAAGACTATGGTGTAACAGTGCTCATAGGGACACCATCTTATGTTTTACATATTGCGGATGTGATGAAGAATGAGGGGATTAATCCTAAAAGAGATCTAAAATTGCGGGTGGGTCTGTTTGGCGCAGAGCCGTGGACAGAAAATATGAGAAAGAGGATTGAGATAGAACTCAACATAAAGGCATACGATAATTATGGCCTGAGTGAGGTGATAGGGCCGGGGGTAGCAGGAGAGTGTTCTGCTCAACATGGCATGCACATATTTGAAGATCATTTTATAGCAGAGATAGTAGATCCGAAGACAGGAGAACTTCTACCCGAAGGGGAATGTGGAGAATTGGTGTTGACCACCTTAACGAAAGAAGCTTTGCCAGTTTTAAGATACAGAACAGGTGATATAACCAGGATTTATAGGGAGAAATGTTCCTGCGGGCGAACGACGATCAAGATGGATAAACCCATAGGAAGAACAGATGATATGCTGATCATTAGAGGAGTGAATATTTTTCCTTCCCAGGTTGAGGAAGTCTTATGCAGTATAGAGGGAGTATCTCCTCATTACCAAATTGTAGTGGATAGAGAAGGAGCAATGGATGTGATGGAAATCTGGGTGGAAATGACGGAAAAGATGTTTTTTGATGAGATGAGAAAACAAAGGCTTTTAGTGGAGCGAATTAGAGATGAATTGCGTAGTGCTTTAGGGATAAGTGTAGGCGTAAAGTTAGTAGAACCCGGCACTGTAAAGCGTAGTGAGGGGAAGGCGAAAAGAGTGATAGACAAAAGGAGAATATGATGGATAGATTATGGGCGCCGTGGAGAATTAAATATGTTTTGAGTATTAAAGATGAAAAGGGATGTTTTTTATGTAGTAAGTTAAAGGAAAATGATGATGAAAAAAATCATGTTATCGCCAGGGGGAAATACTGTTTTGTTGTTATCAATATTTATCCCTATAATCCGGGGCATTTAATGGTGGTTCCCAACCGTCATACTGCGGATATTACTTCTCTGTCTTCGGAAGAAGTGGCAGAATTGTATGGATTTGTGAGGAAAACTATCTCTGCCATAGATAAATCAATGCAACCCGACGGATACAATATTGGTATGAATTTGGGTAAAATTGCAGGAGCAGGAGTAAAAGATCACATGCATATTCATATTGTTCCTCGCTGGTCTTCAGATACCAATTTTATGCCTATTATCTCGGATACGAAGGTGATAGCAGAATCTAACGATGAGGTATATCACCAGTTAAAGAAGTTCTTTTAACAGGAGGGATTATGAAAACTTTAAGAGTTGTTATCCTGGCAATTGTGGTGGCTTTTTTCATTGTTTTTGTTTTACAAAACAATGAAAATGTAGAGATAAGATATTTTACTGTTTTATCCTCGCCTTCACCTTTGTGGTTGGTAGTATTTATTACTCTGTTTGTAGGTCTCCTTATAGGCTGGCTTTTTTCATACTTGAGTGAAGTGGAGTTAAGGAGATCGTTAAAGAAAAAGAACAAAGAATCTGAAGAATTAAAAAAAGAGGTTGAGTATCTAAGAAATCTACCAATAGTGGAGAGGAGTGAGCAAAAAGAGAAAGAAATAGAAGCAGATGTGGACTGAAATTATAAGTCAAAGAATTGTTTTTGATATTTCTGTTGCCTTTGTAGCGGGCTTCCTTGGCGGCTATGGAATGAGATTTTTAAAGAAACGAAAGGAGAAGGCAAGAGAAAAGAGTATAGAGGGTTATGTAAAGGGAATAAGTTATATAATTGATGATGAGACGGATAAAGCTATAGAAGAATTGGCCAAGGTAGTGCAGGATCAACCGGATTTGATAGATGTGTATTTGAGTATTGGTAACCTATTTAGGAAGAGGGGAGAGCTCAATAGAGCGCTTATTGTACATAAGAGTCTTTTGGGCAGATCTCACCTGAGTCATGAGAAAAAAGCGGACATTTTTACCAGTATAGGAGTGGATTATAAGAAAGCAGGATTCTATAGTAGAGCAGAAGAAGCTTTCAAGAAGGCATTAGAACTAAACCCACTGGATAAACAGGCACACAAATTTTTAGAAGAGGTTTATGAGGACAACAAAGATTGGGAAAGTTTGGCAAGATGGCAGAAGAGATTTGGGTCAGAGGATAATGTGGTTGCTCATCTTTATACGGAATGGGGGAAGAAATTGTTTGCTGATGGTGATTTAGATAAAGCTCAGGAAAAGCTAAAAAAAGCCTTTGACAGTGATGAGGGCTGTGTGGATGCTTGTCTATGGTTGGGAAAAGTATATATGGCAAAAGATAAACAGAAAAAAGCATATGAGATATGGAGAAAAATAGCCATAGAGAAACCGTCATTTGCCTGTCTCGTTTTAGAAAACATAGAAGATAAGAAGAAATTAAAAGGAATAGTAAGGGAAATGCTTATTAAAAATAAAACCAGCATTTATGCTCTTTATTTCGCTGCTTGTTCCTATGAAAGAATTGCTGAACCTTCAAAGGCTTTAAGTTTATACCGCTTTTTATTTTTTAAGAGAGGGTTTAAGGGAGTGTATATTACTCGAAGGTTGCTTGATGTACTTTCACTATTGGGAAAGGATAATGAGGATATGCAAATAATGAAGGAGAGTTTAAATTATGTCGGCGGCAGAGAAGTGAAGTATGTTTGTACACGGTGCGGTTTTATTTCTTCTTCTTGTTTCTGGCGCTGTCCGCAATGTAAAAGCTGGGATACGGTGAAAGTAGAAATTTAATCATCTTTTTCTTTCGTTTTTTTCTCTAATGCGTTTTTAATGTTTTTCAATTCACTCTTTATATTCCATAAAATAAAGGGCAGGGCGAGCCACGAAACAAATATTACTATAAAAATGACAATTAAAATAATGGTTATAAAACTACCTGCTGTACTTGTAAATGCATCTCTCAATATATCCCACATATTTTGAGACTACCTATTTTATAAGATTTGTCAATAAGTTAGATGGTTTTTGAAGTAGCGGCCCTTCCAATATAGTAAAAAAGGAAGGGTCGCTACTAGATTGATTTATGCTTTATGCTTCTTTCTTCTTGGGAGGTGACATCAACGCAAGGGCGAGTATGATTCCTACAACTGCCAGTATTGTTACGGGTATAAAAGATGATAGATAACTGCCTGTCATGTCTCTAATTCTTCCCGAAATGTAAGGGCCTATGAAGGCACCGGCACCGTAGGCGAGAAACATTATGGCATAGTTTCTTGGATAATATTTAGTACCGAAGAAAGAACCTGTTGCAGTGGGTCCAATGGCCAGCCAACCTCCTAAACATCCCCACAGCATAGCAAAAGAAATCATAAATAATGCAGTTCTACCTTCTCCAGCACCAAAGTACATCATCATTGAGGCAACGATGATTATTACAAACGATAAAACAGCACCACCACGGGGAGTCAATTTATCTGTTAAGAAACCGAAGATCGGTCTACCGATACCGTTGAAGATGGCGAACATCGCAACAGCGGTTGCGGCCGCGCCTGCACTCAACTTTACAATTTCCTGTCCTACAGGACTGGCTATTATAATAGCCATAAGGCCGGCAGTAACTCCTATCGCATAACACAGCCATAGTCCATAGAAACGTGGTGTTTTCAGCATTTCGGATGGAGTCAACTCAACAGCAGCAGCTGCGACATGTGCTGGGGGTTCCCAACCGGCAGGTTTCCAGCCCTGGACAGAAGGAAACCTGAGGGGCAACGATAAAATTACCAATATTATAATAAACGCTACGCCCAGATAGGCGAAGGTAGGCATAGGACCGACAGCGTCAATAAGAGCTTTGGCTATGGGAGCTGTAATTAAAGCTGATAGACCAAAGCCCATTACCGTAAAACCAACAGCGATACCTCTTTTGTCTGGAAACCACCTCGCTGCAACTGCTACGGGGCATCCATAGACCATTCCTACGCCAAATCCACCCAATATTCCATAAACCAGTGTGAGCATACCCATACTCTTTGCCTGACTGGCTAAGATCCAGCCGAGACCCACTAATATGCCACCTATGATTGACATTTTTTTTGGTCCCCACTTTTCCATCAGACCGGAGACAAGGAGCATAGCAATTGCAAAAACTACCAAAAATACCATAAAAGGATATCCACTTTGTGTAGCACCAACATCAAAGAGTGATTGTAAAGGTTTTCTAAAAACACTCCACGAATAAATAGTGCCGAGACATATATTTATCAATAATCCAGCAATAACGAATATCCATCGTCCACTTTCAGGACGCATCCCTAAGATTTTCTCTCCCTCTGCCATTGTCAACCCTCCTTAACTAAACTTTAGTAACATTATATTTCTGCTTACCTTTAGAAAACATATAGAAAACATAACAAAACGATTTAATTTTCTTCCTCACCTCCTTTACGAAATTTTATAGAATATAAACTTATAATAAGTATATGTCAAGTATTAATTAAAATTTAACTTTTCTTAAGAAGATAGCAAGTGCAAGTAAAAACTTGACTAAGACTTGACTAAGATAGGTCTTTAATGCATAGTATTTTTAAACGAGTACCTGTAGCTCAAGGGATAGAGCGCAAGACTCCGGATCTTGAGGTTGGGGGTTCAAATCCCCCCAGGTACACCATTTAAGATATGAAAAAGATGGGTGAAGTTCTATCTGAGATTTTAAAGGATTGGCGATGTGGAAAGTTAGGTGATGAGGTGCGCATTAGAGAAAACTGGAGAGAAATAGTAGGTGACATTGTATATAAAAATACTCAGGTTGTAGGAATAAGAAATAAGGTGTTAAGGGTAGGAGTGAGTTCTAGTGCATGGGCCATGGAACTCACTTTTATAAAAGATAGAATAATAGAAAATATCAATCATCTGTGCGGGAAGACAGCTGTTGAGGATATCTATTTTAAGGAGGCATGAGAATGGTAATAGGTATTGTAGGTTTGGGGTATGTAGGGTTACCTATTGCCATAGAATTTGGAAAGAAATTTGAATGTGTAGGGTTTGATATAGACGAGAGGAGAATAGAGGAATTAAAAAAAGGTATAGATAAGACAGGAGAGGTGAATAAAGAATTAAAACATACATCTGTGATTTTTAGCTCCAATGCCTGCCTTTTAAAGAGATGTGATGTGGTTGTTGTTGCTGTTCCTACACCTATAGATAATCACAATATTCCTAATCTTGAAGCTTTAAAACATGCAAGCAGAATTGTGGGAGAAAATATAAAAAAAGGAGCGATTGTTGTTTATGAATCTACTGTTTATCCTGGTGCAACCAATCTTGTATGCAAACCCATAATTGAACAAGCCTCAAAAGGTAGCAACTTTAAGATAGCTTATTCTCCGGAGAGGATAAATCCAGGCGACAAAGAACACCGTTTCTCGGATATAGTGAAGATAGTATCAGCAGAAGATGAAGAAACATTGGATGTAGTAGCTTCTTTATATAAAAGTGTGGTAAAAGCAGGTATACATAGAACATCTTCTATAGAAGCGGCGGAAGCGGCAAAGGTTATAGAGAATACGCAAAGGGATCTGAATATAGCTTTGGTGAATGAACTTTCCGTCATATTTCATAGATTGGGATTGGATACAAAGGAAGTATTGGAAGCATCTGCCACCAAATGGAATTTTTTAAAGTTTTCACCAGGTTTAGTGGGTGGACATTGCATAGGGGTTGACCCTTATTATCTCACCTATAGAGCAGAAGAGATGGGCTACCATCCAGAGGTAATTTTAGCAGGAAGGAGAACAAATGATTCTATGCCTAATTTTATTGCTAGTAATATAGTAAGGATGCTTATTAAACAGAATATTCCTGTTAATGGTACACGGTTGGCTATTCTTGGTCTTACCTTTAAAGAAAATGTGCCAGATTTACGCAATACGAAGGTTTACAGCTTGGTGGAAGAACTTTCTTCTTATGGTATAGAGGTTTATCTGCATGATCCATTAGCCGACGAAGAGGATGCTTATGATATTTTTCATCGTCATCTCTGTTCTTTTGATGATTTTAGTGAACTGGATGGGTTTTGTATATGTGTAAAACATAGATCTTATATGGACCTTGACATAAGAGAGTTAAGACAATATTGTCGGATGGATAAACCATTGTTTGTTGATATAAAGGGTATATTTAATAAAAGGGATGTTCAAAGGGCAAATTTTGTGTATTGGAGGTTGTAATTGGTAAAAAAATTAACGGTTCTTTTTCTTTCACTTTTTTTGGTTGCCTGTGCAGTAAATAAAAAGGTGATACCAGAGGAATCAGAGAAAGGTGCTTTCGAGTGGTATAATAGTGGTATACAATCTTACATAAATCACGATTATGTAGCGGCGGAACATGATTTGCGTATGGTGAGAGAGCAGCATCCAGGTAGTGTTTATGCTAAGAAGGCTTATCTAAAGTTAGGCGATGTTTATTTTGCTAAAGGTGAGCATATACTGGCTCGTGAAGCTTACAGGCGGTTTATAAAGTATTATCCTCACTCTTCCGATGCAGTATACGCACAATACAAGATTGCTACCTCTTTCTGGCGATGTAGAAATTCCTATGATAGGGATCAAACCCCTGTAATAAAGGCGTTAAAGGCGTTTATAAGTTTAAAGAGAGATCATCCTTCGAGTTCGTTTGCTTGCCAGGCGGATACTTATATTATGCAGTGTGTGGACGAAATTTACAGGCATGAATTATTTGTCAGTAAGTTTTACTTTCGACTGCACGATTATAATGCGGCATTGAATAGGCTTACATTCATGTCTCATCACTTTTCAGATTTGAACTTTACAGATGAGATGTTGTATCTTTTAACAATGAGTTATTATTACCTGAATAAACGAGAGGATGCTCAACTTTTTTTCAATGAATTAGAGAGAAAATATCCACAAAGTAGATTTGTTGAAAAGATAAAGGATAGAATAGAAGAATGAGGCTTATTTTAAAGAAAGAGATATTGGAAATTGTAAAGGATAGTTTAAATGGGGAATTGTGGGAATTAGATGAGCCACCCGCGGATGTATTTGAAAAGGGCAATGATTTATACATAGAGATAGAGATACCGGGAATTGAGTTAAAAGATATTCATGTGGTATATACAGGTGATAAAATTGTTGTTTATGGTGTAAAAAAGAGAGCTGTTTTAGGGAGGAGTGTAAAATATATGAGAGTAGAAAGAGTGTTCGGTGGATTCAAGCGGTTAGTATTGCTTCCAGTAGCAGTTGACGGGAATAAGATAAGGTCTGTATATAAAAATGGTGTATTGACTGTGATTTGTGAGAAGAGGGTATGATTTATGGAACTAAAAGATGAAGAAATTAATATTCCCGATGTGCTTCCAGTTCTTCCGTTAAGAGATATAGTTATATTTCCGTATATGATTATACCACTTTTTGTGGGAAGAGACTTTTCTATAAGGGCAATAGACGAAGCTCTTTCTAAGGATAGATTGCTTATGCTTGTTGCGCAGAAAAGGCCAGAGGACAATGAGCCAGAGGCGGAGAATATTTATACAGTAGGATCAGTATCTCTTATCTTGAGAATGATAAAACTTCCCGATGGAAGAGCAAAGATATTAGTACAGGGTTTATCTAAAGCGAAGATTACGGAGTTTAAAAAGGGAAAAGCCTTTATGGAAGTAGGCATAAAAGTGATAAAAGAAGAAGGCGTGAAAGGTCATGAGGAGCAGTTAGAAATTGAAGCACTGGTGAAAAACATAAGGACCCAATTGGACAAGCTTGCTTCATTGGACAAGAATATTCCTGTTGATTTGGTTATTGTTGTAAATAATATCGACGAACCAAATAAGTTTGCTGATGTTGTAGCTTCTAATATTCATTTGAGGACAAAAGCTGCTCAGGAGATTTTGGAAACTGTATCTTTAAGGAATAAATTGTTTAAGTTGAGTGCTTTTTTAGATAAGGAAATTCAGCTTTTGGTAGTGAGGGATAAAATTCAAGATGCAGCGAAAGGAGAAATATCAAAGACACAAAAAGAATATTTTTTAAGAGAACAGCTTAAAGCGATTAAAAAAGAATTAGGTGAAGAGCAGGCGGGTGTTGATGAAACAGAGGAATTGAAAGGAAAGATTGCTGAAGCTAAAATGCCTAAACTTGCCAAGAAAGAAGCGCAAAAACAGTTATCCAGATTATCAAAGATGCACCCTGACAGTGCAGAAGCCACAGTAGCGAGAACATATTTGGATTGGATGGTTTCTGTGCCCTGGAGCAAGTCTACAAAGGATTATCTGAATATAAAAGAAGTAGCGAAGGTGCTGGATGAGGACCACTACGACTTAAAAGAGGCAAAGGACAGAATTTTAGAGTATCTCTCTGTGAGGAAATTAAAGAAGGAGACCAAAGGTCCTATTTTGTGTTTTATAGGACCACCTGGTGTTGGGAAAACATCTTTGGCTAAGTCTATCGCTCAAGCAATGGGCAGGAAGCTGTCTAGAATATCTTTAGGAGGGATACGGGATGAAGCAGAGATAAGAGGACACAGGAGAACATATGTAGGAGCACTGCCGGGAAGAATAATTCAGGGGTTAAAACAGGCAGGGACGAAGAACCCCGTATTTGTATTAGATGAAGTAGACAAATTGGGAACAGATTTCAGAGGAGATCCTGCATCCGCTTTATTGGAAGTGCTTGACCCTGAACAAAATTGTGAATTTGAGGACCATTATTTGGGTGTACCTTTTGATCTATCTAAGGTATTTTTTATTACCACCGCCAACACTACAGAGACCATTCCGTCCCCTCTATTGGATAGAATGGAAGTCATAAAGATTCCAGGCTATACGGTGGAGGAAAAGATGAAAATTGCTCAGCGTTATATCTTGCCTAAAGAGATTAAAAACAACGGTTTGGAGAAATATAATATTAGCTTTACGGATAGTGGTATAAAAAAGATCATTGAAGACTATACAAGGGAAGCGGGTGTGAGGAATATGGAAAAAGAGATAGCTTCTGTCTTAAGGAAAATCGCCCGTCATATTGCAGAAAAGGCTACAAAGAATAAGACATTTCGTGTAACAACGAGAAATATAGGTAAGTATTTAGGTGCTCCTAAGTATTTTACAGAGGAGAAGCTGGATAAATGTTATACAGGTGTAGCTACAGGGTTGGCCTGGACACCAGTGGGCGGAAGTATCCTATTTATCGAAGTGGTGAAAGTGAAAGGTTCGGGAAAGCTTATACTTACTGGTTCGCTGGGGGATGTGATGAAAGAATCTGCCCAGGCTGCAGTAACTTATGCACGCGAGCATTATAAAGGTCTGGGCTTAAAGGAAGATTTTTATCAAAAGATAGACCTGCATATTCATGTTCCCGAAGGTGCTACGCCAAAAGATGGACCGTCTGGAGGTGCAGCAATAGCAGCAGCGATTATCTCCTCTTTGTCCGACAAACCAGTGCGGAATGATGTTGCCATGACTGGAGAACTTACCCTAACAGGAAGGATATTGCCGGTGGGAGGGATTAAAGAAAAATCACTGGCCGCATTGCGAGCTGGTATCAAAGAAATAATTGTACCTCTTCTAAATAAGAAAGATGTGGGAGAGGTTTCTAAAGAGATTGTTGAAAAAGTGAAGTTTCACTGTGTGGAAGACATGACTCAAGTAATTGATCTCGTTCTTATAAAGTAAAGGGCGGATTGTTGGTAGAAAAATTCATTGCTTTGAGATACCTGGGAGGCAAGAAGAGAAAGAGCTTTATTTCTCTTACCTCTTTTTTTTCTGTTTTAGGAATTACGGTAGGAGTAGCTGCATTAATTGTAGTTTTGTCCGTAATGAACGGTTTTAATTCTACGCTGGTGGAAAAGATACTGGGGGTCAACCCTCATGTGATAGTGATGAGCTATAATCATTTTTTCAGTGAAAAAAGAGTAGCGGAAATAGAAAAAATGGGGTACCAATCTTCACCTTTTTTGCTTTCTCAGTGCATTGCGTCATCTGGCAGGGTGAGTGTAGGTGCATTGATTAGAGGAATAAATTTTGAGAATGCACCGGTGAAGAGATATTTTTCCATTGAAAAGCAGGGTGTAATCGTAGGCGAAGAATTGGCTAACATTTTAGGCATAGGAGTTGGGGATAAGGTAAGATTGGTTTTCCCCTTGATGAAAAAAACAGCCTTGGGTTCTGTGCCTATGTCTTGGGAAGGCAAAGTTAACGGCATTTTTAATTCAGGCATGTATGACTACGATGCATCCATGATATTTATACCACTTAATAAAATGCAGGAAATTTTAGATATGAGTGGAGTAATTACAGGGTTGGGCATTTACCTGAAAAATCCTTTTAAAGCGAGAGATATAGTAAGAAGCATGTCTGCGAGACTTTCCTATCCGCTTTATACTCGGAGTTGGATAGATATGAATAGAAATTTTTTTTTCGCCTTAAAATTGGAAAAAGTGACTATGTTTATCGTTCTTTCCTTGATTGTTCTGGTGGCCATTTTAAATATTTTAAGTAGTTTGACGATGTCCGTAATGGGTAAAGTAAAAGATATTGCTGTGTTGGTTTCTATGGGAGCAACATCTACTAATATTAAAAAATTGTTTGTTATTCAAGGCTTTATCTTGGGACTAAGCGGTGTAGCAACGGGGAATATATTAGGTTTTATTATCTGTTTTGTCTTGAAAAAATATCATTTTATAAGTCTTCCCCCTAATGTATACTATAGCGCTACCCTTCCCGTGGATATTCATTTAATGGATGTGGCTATTGTTTCGTTGTCTACTCTTTTTCTTTCTGTTTTTGTTTCGCTTTATCCGGCACACAAAGCCTCTAAATGTAATGTAATAGAGGTTCTAAAGTGAATTTTTTGATTAAAGCCTGTGGTATAAAACGTTCCTTTTTCAGTGGAGGAAAGAGAATAGAGGTTTTAAAAGAGCTGGATCTGGAGGTATATGAAGGAGAGATAATAGCGATAATAGGTGTTTCTGGTTCTGGAAAAAGTACCCTGCTCCATATTTTGGGATTAATGGATGCACCAGATGAGGGAGAACTCATATTTTTAGGGTTGAAAAATCCTTTTTCTCTCGGTGAAAAAAAGGTTGCATCTCTGAGAAATAGGGAAATAGGTTTTGTTTTTCAGTTTCCTTCTTTACTTCCCGAGTTTAGTGTGTTAGAAAATGTATTGATGCCGACATTTATTGGAGGGTTTAAAAATAAAGAGAAACGGGCAACGGAGCTTTTAAAGAGTATGGGTTTGAGAGAAAGCCTTTTTAATAGAAGAAGCTATATGCTTTCGGAGGGTGAGAAACAAAGGGTTGTTTTGGCGAGAGCTTTAATAAACAAACCTCGGTTGGTTATAGCAGATGAACCGACGGCGAGTTTAGATGAAAAAACGGCTGTAGAGATATTCGATTTAATTAAGAACATTAATAGGTTTTATGGACAGACATTTATTGTAGCTTCTCATGACAGAACATTCCTGAGTAGGTGTGATCGCTCGTTTTTCCTTCATGGGAGTAAATTGTATGAAACTTAAATTGTTGTTTTTTGTTTTTGTTTTTTCATTGTTTTCTGTTTCTGTGTTTGCTCAAGATGTAGTGAAAGTAGACATTAGGGGGTTGGTGAGAACGGATAAACTTAGCGTAATGGATGTTATAAAAACGAAGGTAGGGGGAAAATATAGCATAGAGAAAGTTGATAGCGATATTCGTTGCATATATAGTTTAGGTTTTTATAATAAAGTAAAAGCAGATGTTGAAGATGTAAAAGGTGGGAAGAGTGTTACCTTTATACTGAAGGAGAAGCCGTCTATAAGATTTATTACCTTTGTTGGAAATAAAAGGTTTAAAGATAAAGAGTTGCTCAAAAATTGCGAGACCAAAGCTTATCGAATACTCACTCCAGATTTGATAACAGAGAGTATAGAAAAGATGAAAGCATTATATACAAAAAAAGGTAGATATCTCACTGAAATCTTCTGTTCTGTTAAATCTGTTCTGGAAAATAGGGTGGATATTGAATACACCATTCATGAGAGTAAGAAAGTAGTAGTAAAAAATATAAATATAATTGGTAATGAACATATAAAAAATAGTGTTATTGAAAAGGCAATGATAACCCACAAAAAACACGGTCCATATATTCTTACATTTTTACCCTGGTTTTATACCGGCAGGTTTAATGAAGATGCTGTTTTGATGGATAAAGAAACAGTGAGGGATGTTTATCTAAAGAAGGGTTACGCGGAAGTGAGCGTAAAGGATCCTATAATAACGGTTGATGTTTCTCGTTCCTGCATAAACATGGATATATCATTAGAGGAGGGACAAAGATATACTCTAAAAAATATAGAGTTTAAAGGCGAGAAACCTTATAGTATTAAGTTTCTTAAGAAACAAATGAAGTCTAAGGAAGGAAAGTTGTTTAATGGTGTCGCTTTTAGACAGGATATAATGAAGATAACCGATCTTTATGGACAGAAAGGATATGCATTTTGTGATGTAAAACCCATTGTTCATTTGGATAAAGAAGATGCAACGATTGATGTTGCTCTTGTTATAGATAAGAGACATAAGATTTATGTAGATAGGATAGAAATTGTAGGTAATGAGAAGACAAGGGATAATGTAATTAGAAGGGTGCTGAAATTAAAAGAGAGAGATCTCTACAACTCCAAGTATTTGAGAGATAGTAGAAGAGGACTATATAAGACGGATTATTTTAAAGAAGTGACAATTACTACGAAACGGGTGGATGAAAAAGATAAGCTCAATGTACGGGTAGCAGTGAAGGAAAAACACACCGGGTCCTTTAATGCTGGAGTGGGTTATGGTACATTTGATAAATTCAGCGTAATGGGCAGTGTGATGGAAAGAAATTTTTTGGGAGCAGGATTGTATACTTCGTTTAGCGGGAACATAGGTTCTCGTACCACATTGTTTGATCTTACAGTAACTCAGCCCTGGCTATTCAATAAACCCATCTCTCTTTCTGGAACACTATACAATTCAAAGTATGACTATACAAGTTATGATGAGAATGCTTATGGAGGTAAGGTAACGCTTGCTCATAGGTTTTTTGATAATACATTGAAAATAGGTTCTACCTATGGTCTTTCCTTTGAAAAGATAGATATAACAGAGTTAAACCCCAGCAAGTATCTTAAGGATCAGGAGGGAAGACATATTGAAAGCTATGTTACTCCATTTATAGAAAGAGATACATTAGATAGTAGTGTTTTTCCCACCAGTGGTGCTCTCTCAAATGTTTCTGTGCGTGTTGCAGGACTGGGCGGAACAGAGAGATATGCAAAGACAGTAGTTTCTCACTCTATTTATTATAAGCTACTTGCGTCATCTCTTATAGCTCATGTAAGGGGAGAAGCGGGATATGCAACGGGCATTTCAGGAAAGCATGTTCCTATTCAGAATAGGTTCTTCTTGGGAGGTATAGATAGTGTGAGAGGTTTTAGCGAGGGGAAGATTTCTCCCAAGGATGATGAAGGAAATTGTATCGGCGGCGAGAAGGAGATTGTATTTAATTTTGAGTTGATCTTTCCCATATTGACTGAGTTGAATTTTTATGGCGTGGCTTTCTACGATATGGGTAATTGTTGGAGAATGACAGAAAGTCTATCAGATTTAAGAAAGGGAGCGGGATTGGGTTTGAGATGGATTTCTCCTTTAGGACCGATGAGGATAGAATGGGGCAAGAACCTTTCTCCCGAAGGAGATGAGAAGGGCTCAGTATGGCACTTTACAATGGGAATGGTATTTTAAGGAGGTATTATGCAAAAAATTTTATTTTCTTTTGTTTTTTTGTTTTTCTTCACTTCTACTTGTTTTTCTTTGAATGTAGGTGTTGTTGACTTGCAAAAGGCATTGAATGAGTGTGAGGCGGGGAAAGTCGCAGTGCAAAATTTAAAGAAGACAGTAGAAGTAAAGAAAAAAATTATTGAGAGAAAAAAAGCAGAGTTGACGAAATTGCGTGAGGAACTTTCCAAAAAAGCCTTGAAAGAAGCAGAGAGAGGCAAGAAAGAAGCACTCTATGAAACAAAAGCTAGAGAATTGCAAAATTTTATGGGAAAGGTTCAGGAGGAAATTTCGAATAAAAGCAATGAGTATCAAAGTAATATTCTAAAAGGCCTTGTGGATATAACTGAAAAGATAGCGAAGAAGGAAAAAATAGATATTGTGATAGAGATACACGGTGGGATAGTCTATTTCAATCCCACAATGGATTTAACGGATAAACTTATAAAGGCATATAACAAATTTACTCAAAAGAAGAGATGAAAGTAAGTGATTTGGCCAAAGCTTTACAAATTAAATTTGTAGGTAACGAAGAATTAGAAATTAGTGGTGTTGCTTCTCTAAATTCGGCGGAAGACAACGATTTGGCTTTTGTGGCGTATGAAGGGTATGCTGAAGATCTGAAATTAACCCGTGCGAGAGCCATTCTCGTAGCTGAAGGTTTTGATTATTCTCATTTTCCAAATAAGACTTTTCTTCTTTCTCCTAATATCCAAATTTCCTTAGCTGAAGCTTTACCATTGTTTTATCCTCCGAAAGTACATTTTAGAGGAATAAGCGAAATGGCGTCTGTGGATAGTAGCGCTAAATGTGATGAGGATGTGGGCATAGCTCCGTTTGCCTATATTGCCGAAGATGTGCACATTGGGAAAGGAACACAGATTTTTCCTTTTACATATATTGGTTCTGATGTGGATATAGGAGAGAACTGTCTGATTTATTCGCATGTGGTGTTGAGGGAAGGTACAAAAATAGGCAATAGAGTGATCTTGCAGCCTGGGGCTGTAATCGGTAGTGATGGATTTGGATATGCGGAAAGAGGAGATGGCTCGAGAGAAAAGATTATGCAGGTAGGTAAGGTAGTTATAGAAGATGATGTAGAAATTGGAGCAAATACCACTATAGACAGAGCGACATTTGATGAAACGCTGATAAAAAAAGGCGTTAAGATAGACAATCTGGTTCAGATTGCTCACAATGTGGAAATAGGAGAAAATGGTGTAATAGTAGCTCAAGTAGGTATTGCAGGCAGCACAAAGATAGGAAAGAATGTGATTTTAGCCGGCCAGGTAGGCGTGGTTGGACACATAAGGATTGCTGATGATGTTATTGTTGGCGCCAAATCTGGTGTCCCGGGAAATATTAGAAAAAAAGGTACATATTTTGGCATACCAGCAATAGAACACAAAAGGGCACTGAAGAATATGGCGATGGTCAATAGACTGCAGCAATTTTATGAACGGGTGAAACTTATTGAACAGAGATTGGAGAAGGTAGAGGAGGAACAAAGATGATGGATATAGAAGAAATTAAACGCATTTTACCCCATCGTCCACCATTTTTACTCATTGATAGGATTATTAATGTGAAAAAGGGTTCTTCCATCACGGCGATAAAAAATGTAACCTACGATGAGCCGTT
This sequence comes from Desulfurellaceae bacterium, assembly GCA_023128455.1. Lineage (GTDB taxonomy): Bacteria > Campylobacterota_A > Desulfurellia > JAGGSF01 > JAGGSF01 > JAGGSF01. The sequence goes on along the minus strand of JAGMDW010000185.1, from coordinate 16,066 downwards.
TTTTGTTGGTCATTTTCCCCATAAAGCAGTTATGCCTGGTGTTTTGATTGTGGAAGCTATGGCTCAAGCAGGTGGGGTTTTGTGTTTTTTATCATTAGATGAGAAGGGGCCGACGAGTGATAAGGTGGTGTATTTTATGGGGATAGAAAAGGCAAAGTTTAGAAAACCTGTTATTCCTGGTGACAGTTTGGAATTAAAGGTAAATATAGTAAAGAGAAGAGGGAATATTTGGAAACTTGAAGGAAAAGCATTTGTTGAGAAAAATGTTGTGGCAGAAGCGATTATGATGGCCCAGGTGGTTTAAATGATTCATCCTACGGCGATAGTAAGCAAGGAAGCAAAGATTGGGAAGGATGTAGAGATAGGACCTTATAGTTATATAGGAAAAAAAGTATGCATAGGAGACAATACAAAGATTGGTAATAATGTAATAATAGAAGATTACACAACTATTGGGAAAAACTGTAATATTTTTCATCATACTGTATTAGGGACTATTCCACAGGATATTAACTTTAAAGAAGCTGAAGAGACACAACTTGTAATTGGTGATAATAATATTATCAGGGAATTTGTTATGATTAATAGAGGAACAGGGCATGGTGGAGGTGTTACTCGTATTGGAAATGGAAATTTTATTATGGCTTATGCCCATATTGCACATGACTGTATGATTGGGAACAATGTAATTATGGCCAATGTAGTGCAGTTAGCAGGTCATGTTATCGTTGAGGATTTTGCCTGCATAGGTGGGCTTGCAGCTGTTCATCAATTTGTTAGAGTTGGTGCATATTCTATGATTGGTGGTGTGAGTGGAGTTTCTCAGGATGTCTTACCCTATATCTTAGTGACAGGTAACAGAGCTGAGCCATACGGTATAAATGTTGTAGGACTGCGCAGACATGGATTTAGTAGAGAAGATATAAAGGCAATCAAACAAGCTTATAAGATTATATTTCGTTCTCATCTTTCGTTAAAAGAAATAATAAAGGAATTAGAAAAGGAAGAATCTCCGTATATAAAGAAAATCCTGGAATTTGTACATTCTTCTAATCGTGGTTTTTGCAGGTGAAGAGATTACTTTTGGTTTGCGGTGAAGCGTCCGGAGAAAAATACGCCTCTTTATTAATAAGAGAGTTGAAAAAGTTGGATGATATAGACTTTGTTGGGCTGGGTTCACATCTACTTAAAGATGAAATTGAGTTGTTAGCCGATTATAGGGATATATCTGTTGTTGGAGTAAAAGAAGCGGTACCAAAGCTTAAAAGGGCACTTGAGATATACGGTAAGATAAAAGATGTAATAGATGATATGGATGGAGTGATTCTTGTTGATTTTCCAGAATTTAATTTTAAGGTGGGGAAACTTGCTTATAAAAGAAAGAAGAAGGTTGTCTACTATGTTGCTCCTCAGGTTTGGGCCTGGAGGTCCTATAGAGTAAGAACAATGACGAAATTTTGTGACAAGATTATTACTGTTTTCCCTTTTGAACGCGCATTTTATAGAAATTTTCCTCATCATGAAAAGGTTTTTTATTTTGGTCATCCTATCTTAGATGTATTGGATGGAAAAATAGGCATTCATAAAAAAGAAGATATAGTACTACTACTTCCTGGTAGTAGAAAGGACGAGATAAGTTACAATTTACCTATTATATTTGATGCGGCAAAGGACTTGAAGAAAAGACTCCCTAAATTCACATTTGTGTGGGCAACAGGTGGGAATGTGGATGTAGATTTTATAAACACTATAAAAAATAAATACCCATTTGTAGAAGTGGTAGAAGATACCTGTCGCATGATGGACATCTCAAAGATAGCTATTGTGGCTTCAGGCACCGCTACCTTAGAATGTGCCGTGTTTGGGTTGCCTATGATTATCGTGTATAAAATATCTCGTTTAAGTTATCTTTTGGGTAGAATGCTTATTCGTCGAGTAAAAGATATTGGATTGCCCAATATTATAGCAGGGAAGAGGATCGTTCCGGAACTTATTGGAGGAAATGCCACTCCATCTTATATAGAAGAATTAATTGTTCATATATTGACCAATAGGAGTATATACACCAGTTTCAAGGATAGATTATCGGGGGTGAAAAGCTCTCTGGGAAAACCCGGTGTTTCTTATTCTGCGGCTTCGCTTATCTATAATTCTTTTTATTCCTGATGTGGACTTTTCCTGCTTATCTTCTATTAAGATTTTACCGTTTGTTTTTTAAAGTAAGGGTTAGCTGGAGTTTTAAGAGAGAAGATATTCATTCTCCTGTGGTGTATGCATTTTGGCATGGGAACATGTTCGTTATGCCATTTCTTTATAAGGGTGGCTGTATAAAGACACTTGTCAGTACCCATCGTGACGGAAGGTTAGCTACTCAAATTATGCGTTTTTTTAGTATTGGTAATATTCCTGGATCCAGTCACAGAGAACCTTACCAGGCATTTAAAATGATGCTGAAGGCAATAAAAAAGGAAAATTGCGATATTGCTATTACCCCGGATGGACCGAAAGGTCCTTATCACAAGATGAAAAAGGGACCGCTGGAATTGGCTTATTTGGCGAAAGTACCTATAGTTCCTATAAGAGTAGAACACAGAAGAGCATGGCAACTCAAGAGTTGGGATAGATTTTTTATCCCTAAACCTTTAAGTGAAGTGAGTGTTAAGTTTTTAGAACCTGTTTATGTTAATGACAAACAAGACATAGAAAGGATAAGCTCTTTTATTGGTGATGTTTTGTGACAATTCTGTGATTTACCGTAAAAATTTCCAGAAAAACCAGAGGTTTTTATGAACATTATATGGATAAATAAGATTCAAAAGATCTTGCTCCCCTTGCTTTTTCCTCTTTCTATTATTTTTGGGTTAATATTATATTTGCGTAGGATTTTGTATAATAATCTTTTTAGGAAAAAGATTATTGATATTAAGATTATTGGTGTGGGTGGTGTTACCTTGGGAGGTGCAGGGAAAACTCCGGTTGTTATAAGGATAGCTAAAGCGTTGAAAGATAGAGATAGAGATGTATGTGTTATAGTAAGCGGGTACGGAGGAAAGATAAAAGTTCCTACTCTTGTTTTTGATGGGCATGATGTGTTTTTTGATATTCCTTTTGTCTCCGATGAGGCATTGCTTATTGCCGGCAAGACGAATGTTCCTGTGATTAGCGCTAAAGATAGAATAAAGGGTGTTGAATATGCCAAGAACATGGGTTTTAAATATGTAATTTTAGATGATTCTTTTCAATATTTAAAAGTAAAGAAAGACTATGAGATATTGGTGCTGGATGGAGAAAATCCCTTTGCGGACGGACTTCTATTCCCAGCAGGCAATTTGAGAGAAAATAAAAATTGTATAAAATTTGCGGATCAGGTAATTTCAGTGTATAAAAGGAAGGTTGATAGTGCAGTATGTATAGGTAAAAAGGCAGTATTTAAACCTGTAGGCATATTTAGTAGGGAAGGTGAGAGAATTTTTCCTCGTAGTGCTTTTATCTTTTGTGCTATTGGCAATCCGCTGTCTTTTAAAAGCAGTGTTAAGGATATGAATATTAGGATTGTAGGCGAAAGATTTTTTATGGATCATCATATATATACCAGTGCGGACAAGGAGAAACTCCTTAACTTAAAATATAAGACAAATGCTGATGTTTTGCTCACCACTACTAAAGATATGGTAAAATTAAAAGATTTTGATTGTGCTTATTTAGATTATACCTTGGAAATAAAAAATATAGATGATTTGATAGAAGAGACAGAGAATGCTTAAATTAATTATTAAAAAGTTATTTGTATATGTAAAACCGTACATTAAATATTTAATCATATCCAGTATATCAATGGTAATTGTGGGAGGATTAACTGCCCTTGTTGCCTATTTAATAAAGCCTGTTTTGGATGATATATTTATTTCTAAAAACAAACAGATGCTCGTTCTTTTACCCATAGCTGTAGTAATTGTTTACCTTCTAAAGGGTATTTTTACTTATCTTCAAAGTTGGTATGCGGCTTATGTAGGTGAAAATATATTGTTCAAGATAAGGAATGACCTATTTGAATGCATGTCTATGCTTTCTTTAGATTTTTTTGACCGTTATCATACCGGGGAGCTTATCTCCAGGGTAATGAATGATACAGGGATGCTGCAGGAAGTTGTTGCTCGCACTATACCGGACGCGATAAGAGAGTCGTTTACCGTTGTTTTTCTGCTTATTGTTATATATATGAACAATGTGAAGTTGGCTCTCATCTCTACCATTGTTTTTCCTATAGCTATTTATCCCCTGATAAATTTAGGTAATCGCTTAAGAAAGATTGGCAAAAAGAGACAGGAAACAGTGGCAATGGTCACTACCATTCTTCAGGAAGCATTCACAGGAATAAGGGTGATCAAGGCGTTTGCCACAGAGAAAAAAGAATCAAAGAAATTTGAACAAAAAGGAAATGATTTCTTAAAGATAAACTTGAAATCGGTGCGTGTATCAGAGCTTGTTTCTCCTTTGATGGAGCTTATCGGTGCGATAGGGCTTGCTTTTCTCATCTGGTTTGGTGGCTATTTAGTGTTTAAAGGAACTATTACCGTTGGTGGTTTTTTCTCATTTGTCGTCGCTTTGTTTATGCTCTATAAACCGTTTAAATCCATTGCTCGGGCCTACAGTAAGGTGCAGGCGGTGCTGCCTGCTGCTGAACGTATATTTGAGATGATGGATAGAAAAGCCACAGTAATAAATAAGAAAAACGCAATAGAATTTATAGAATTAAAGAAGGGTATAAATTTTGAAAATGTTTCTTTTTCCTATGAAGACAAAAAGGTTTTAAAAGATATAAACCTGTTCATTCCTGCAGGAGAAATTATTGCTTTTGTGGGCGAGAGCGGAGGAGGGAAATCCACCTTAATGGATCTTGTTCCTCGTTTCTACGATATAAACACAGGTTGTATATGTTTTGATGATACGAATGTAAAGGATTTTGAGCTGTCTTCTTTACGCAGACACATCGGTATTGTGTCTCAGCATACATTTTTGTTCAATGACACCGTGAAGAATAATATATCTTATGGTATGGACGGTAAAGTGAATATGGAAGATATCATAAAGGTATCTACGGCAGCCTTTGCTCATGATTTCATTCAAAAATTGCCTCATGGTTATGATACGGTGTTAGGGGAGCAGGGATTTACACTTTCAGGCGGTGAAAGGCAGCGTATAGCGATTGCACGGGCATTATTAAAGAACCCCCAAATCCTTATTTTAGATGAGGCAACAGCATCTTTAGATAGCTCATCGGAAGAGATTGTTCAAAAAGCCTTAAATACTCTAATAAAGGGAAGAACGACATTGGTCGTTGCCCATAGGTTTTCCACTATTTTAAATGTTCCTATGATTGTGGTGATAAAAGATGGAAGGATTATAGATTGCGGGAATCATCAGGAATTATTTGATCGCTGTGATTATTATCATAAATTATATAAGATGCAGTTTAAGATATGATCTTTTTGTATAATCTCTTTATTGTTTTAGCTTTACTTTTCGCATCCCCTTTTCTTATTTATAAGATTTTTATCAACAAAAGATGGCGATACAGGATAAAAGAGCGCTTTTTACCTAAGAAAATAAAAATAGATAATTTTTTTCTTTTCCATGCTTCATCCTTGGGTGAGATAAATGCCTCCAAGCTACTAATAGAACAACTGCAAAAGCGCTTTTCTTTGGATCCTGTGATTACTACATTTACGGATACGGGTTTTAAAAGGGCAAAACAGTTGTATTCTTCCGTTTATTTTCTTCCCTTAGATATCTTTTTCCTTTATTCAGTGATGTTTTATAATAAACCAAGATTTGCGGTTTTTTTTGAAACGGAGATATGGCCTTCCTTGGTATATTTTTTAAAAGCACACCACATTCCCATATTTATCGTGAATGGAAGGATGAGCAAAAGAGGTTTTAAGTGGTATCGTTTCTTTTCTTTTTTCTTTAAACCTGTTTTACAAATGTTTGATGCTATTTTTGTGAGGAGTGAAGATGATAAATCGAAGTTTCTTAAACTAACAGACGGCAAGGGAATCATGAAAGTATGCGGCAATATAAAGGGACTTCCGTGTATTGAAGAGACAAAAGAAATAGGTTTGTCAGCACAATATGATGTAATTACATTTGGTAGTATACATACCAAAGAACTTGACATAATAATACCTGTTGTAAAAAAGCTTATAAATGAAAAAAGAATGATTGTAGTAGCTCCTCGTCATTTAGAAAAATTATCTCTATTTGAAAAGAGATTGAAGGAAGAAAATATTGATTATAGAAGAAGAACCGAAAAAAAATGGGGAAATACAATACTCTTAGACACATACGGGGAATTGGTTTCTTTTTATAAAAATAGTAAAGCAGTATTTATTGGGGGCAGTCTAATCCCTAATATAGGAGGACATAATCCCATAGAAGGGCTTCTATCTGAGAGGAAAGTGATATTTGGTCCTTTTATGGATAATTTTAAAGAAGAGGTAGATAGAATTACTAAAATGGGATTGGGGTTTTGCGTGCATAGTGGAGAAGAATTAGCAGAAAAGATGAAAGAGGTTTTACAAGAGAAAAACGGGAAAAATGAGAAATTTTTTGATTATTATAAAAATGTTCTTTCTTGCTATGTGGATGGTATTGAGAAACTATTGATGAGTGATGAAAAAAACCTATAATATATACAATGAATTTTAAAAAGATTCTTGTCATTCAAACCTCCTTTTTGGGAGATACGATACTAACACTGCCATTAATAAAAAGTATTAAAAAGAGTTTTCCCGATGCTCAAGTCTGGAGTTTAACCATACCTCAAAATGGTGATGTATTTTCAGGTAATGAAGATATTTCCGGAATAATAACATATGACAAGCATGGCAAAGAAAATGGCGTAAGCGGTTTTATAAGAAAACTAAAAGAAATAAAGCAAGAGCGCTTTGATGTTTTAATATCTGCTCATCGTTCCATGCGTACTTCATTGCTTGTTCTGTTTTCGCATATCCCGTTGAGAATAGGTTTTTCTGATTCTGCTATGCCTTTTGTGTATAACAGGATTGTGGAAAGGGATCTCCACATTCACGAAGTGGAAAGAAATCTATCTCTTTTAAACCCTTTAAATATTGGTAAGGAAAAATGGAGTTATGATGCAGAACTCTATTGTCCTGAAGAAGCGAAGGCATTTTGTGGCAACATATTTGAAGCTTATGGAGTGAGAACTGAACTGAAGATAGGTATAAATCCATTTTCTATATGGCCTACTAAAAAATGGCCCAAGGAGAACTTTAAAGCTCTTGCACAACGGATTATAAATGAGCTGCATGGTCGGGTATTCATCTTTGGATTGGAAAGGGACAAAGAAGAAGCCTCTTTTATAAAGGGTGACAATGAACGTATTATAAATCTTGCTGGAAAGACAAAATTGAAAGAACTATTCTGTCTTATCTCTCAAATGGATGTTTTTATAACCAATGATTCTGGTCCTATGCATATTGCTTGTGCTTATAATGTTCCTACGGTGGCTATATTCGGTCCTACAGTGCCTGAGTTTGGTTTCTCTCCCTGGGGGAAGAGATGTGCTGTAATGGAAAGAAAGGGCTTAAGATGTCGTCCCTGTGGAAAGCACGGAAGTTTTCATTGTCGTGAGGGACATTTCAAATGTATGCTGGATATTTCCGTAGACGAGGTTTTTGTAGCGGTGAAGAGGTTTGTAGATGAGAATACTCGTCATTCGTTTTAGTTCACTGGGTGATATAGTACTTTCCACAACTTTCATTCATTCTTTAAAGGAGATATATTCTAACGCATTTGTTACTTATATAACAAAATGTAAATACAAAGATGTAATAGAGGACAACCCTTATATTGATCGTGTTGTATGTTTGGAGGAAAATGAATCTATAGTTTCTCTGGTAAATAAAGTAGGGAAGGAAAAGTTCGATATTGTGTTTGATTTACATAGTTCCCTGCGGAGCAAAATGTTTTCTCTTTTAATAAAAAAGCGGCAATATTTGCATGTGTGCAAATATACCTTGTTTAGACTTTCCTTGATAAAAAAAAACAGATTTTTAAGATTACTTTCTACTAAGAAACCTTTGGGCGGAGTGATTGAATGGCAATTATCTCTGCTGGGCGTTCAGAATAAGGGTTCTTTTCCTCATCTCTTTGTAGATAAAGATACGGAGAATAATGTGTCAGAAATGATGGGTAACCACTTTAAAAATAGGTTTTTAGTAGGTTTTGCAGCGGATAGCAGCTGGAAAACGAAGATGTGGGGAGTAGATAAATACAGTGCATTGGCTGAGAAAATACTATCCTGGAATAAAAATGCTGTTTTATTTTTGTTTGGAGAGAATAAAGAAATAGGCGGTCGGATTGAAATTGTTTGTCCTCACAGGACATACAACCTTATGGGTAGATTGACGATAAAAGAGGCAATTGCATTAATCAGCTTTATGAATATTTTTGTAAGCAATGATTCTGGTTTGATGCATATAGCCAATGCTTTTCGTATTCCACTGGTGGTTATATTTGGTCCTACGGTGTCTGAGTTTGGTTTTTATCCTCGAGGTAAAGAGGTAAGGGTGGCGGAAGTAGACATGCCGTGCCGTCCTTGCTCGCTTCATGGAACAGATGTATGTAAAAAGGATTACCAGTGCATGAAGATGATTTCAGTTGATGATGTTTTTGATAAAGTAAAGGAGGTATCGCAATATGCAAACCAGCGTACCCGTTCTTCTATATCATCATATAAATGAGGAAGGGATTCCACCCGAGCTTTTTGAGGAACAGTTAAAATTCTTAAGAGGAGAAGGTTATAGGTCTATTGGATTAGAAGAGCTTGCCCTGTATATGAAAGAAGGCAAAAAAAATTGGCAGAAGATGGTGTGTATTACATTTGATGATGGTTATTTAGACAATTGGGTTTATGCCTGTCCTTTACTTAAAAAGTATGACTTTAAAGCCTTATTGTTCTTGGCTACATGGATGGTGGAAGAAGAGACAACCTGCAGTTTTAGCCTGCAAGATGTATGGCAGGGGAGAATAAAAAAAGAGAGGCTGTGCCCCTGTATGCCTACCTGGAGTATAGTAGATAATTATCCAGCAAAGACAGAACGAAGATTATGCTGGGAAGAGGTGAGGCAGATGAATAAGACTGTTTTTGATGTGCAGTCTCATACTAAGCGTCATCGTAAAGTTTATGCAGATAGTAAAATTAGAGGGTTTAATCAACCCAGAAAGAAAAATAGTATATGGGAGATTATAGATGGTGATGAACGTTATGGAACACTTAATTTTTTAAGAAAACCAGAGTTGGCAAACAATCGTTTTATTCCCGATAAACCGTTGAATGATGAATTAGCAAAATATGTATTGAATAACGGTTATGTGAATTTTTTTAAACAAGACAGATGGAAAGAAAGATTGGAAGATATAGTGGAAGATTATCACAAAAGACATGGGAAAATAGGAAGAATGGAAACAGATGAAGAACGCTGTAAGAGGATAAAAAATGTATTATTTATAGGCAAGGGGGAAATAGAAGGTGAGATAATGAAGAGATGCTCTGCATTTAGTTGGCCTTGGGGAGCATACGATGATTTGAGTATAAAAGTAGCGCAGGAAGTGGGGTTTAAGTATCTATTTACCACTAAACCCGGCTCCAATTCGCCAGGTGATGATGCGCTTTTTATAAAGAGATTTAATGTGTGGAAGAAGGATTTGAACTGGTTTAAGTCTCGCATTAGGCTTTATTCAAATAAATTGAGAGCAAAGTTGTATGGCGGTATGTACAGAAAAATTTAGCGTTCTGCATATAGATACGGAGAAGAGATTTGGCGGAGGACAAAAACAGGCTTTAATTCTGGCAAGAGGATTGAGAGATGAGGGGATAGAAAGCGTATTTGCTTTAAAAAAAAGTGCTGTATTGAGGGAAAAAATAGGAAGTGAGTTTGAATGTGTTACAGTTCCTTTTAAAGGAGAATGGGATTTACAAAGCGCACTGAAGAATTTATCTTTTGTGAAAAAAAGGAATTTTTCTATTGTTCATTCTCATACTGCTCATGGTGCTTTTTATTCTGCTTTTTTAAAGCTTTGGGGAATAAAGACAGTGCACACCAGAAGGGTTAGTTATCAGATCAAAGGATTTTTTAAAAAAACCAAATATAGGTTACATGATGCCATTGTCTGTGTTTGTTCGTCTATTAAAGATACTTTTTCTTTTATCGATGATAGAAAATTGTATGTTATACATAGTGCAGTGGATATTAGGGGAAATGATATTTCAAGGAGTGTGGCAAGAGAAAGACTTGGGTTGCCTGTAGATGGAATGGTAATATTAAATGTAGGGAACATTTTACCCATGAAGGGACAAAAGATTTTATTGGATGCTTTTGCTTTATTGAATAGAAGGATTTATCTTTTGGTTGCCGGAGGCGGCGACAAAGGTATGTTACAAAAGATGATAAGTGATAAGGGGTTAAGCAATGTTTATCTGTTGGGCTTTGTAGATGATGTAGAAAAACTTTATCCTGCTGCGGACGTAGTGGTGATCAGTTCTACAGAGGGGGAAGGCTCGCCTGCTGTGTTAAAAGAGGCGTTTTGGTTTGGTATTCCCGTTGTGGCTACGGATGTAGGAGGGATAAGAGAGATAGGTGAAGGGGCATGTCTCGTTGTTCCTCCCAACGATGCATCGGCCATTTTTCATGCTGTAGAGCGCATTTTTAAGGATGAAAAATTGAGGGATACACTTATCGCTGCAGGGAAGAAGAGAGGAACTTTCTTCTCTCCTCAAGAAATGGTAAAAAGGTATATAGATGTGTATGAGAAGGTTTTATGGGCATAAAATTGAATATATTTGATAACAAAACCCAGCTTCAAAACATACCGCAGAAAACAGGAGTATATCTCATAAGGAATAGAGAAGATGAAATAATTTATGTGGGGAAAGCTAAGAATTTGAGAAAGCGGGTATCTTCTTACCTGCACTCAGAAACCCTTTCACCGTTCAAGCAAGCAATGGTAAATGAAGCAGGGGAAATAGAAATTGTCGTGGTAGAAAAAGAGAAAGAGGCGTATCTGTTGGAATGCAGTTTCATCAAGGAATATCGTCCTCCCTATAACATCGTTTTGCGAGATGATAAGAGTTACCCTTACCTGAGGCTTACACTGTCCCAGAAATTTCCCTCTCTTACATTGGCTCGACGTGTAAAAAAGAAAGGTGACCTCTATGTTGGACCCATTACTCCTGTAAAAAAATTAGGAGGAATACTAAGGGTTTTACGGAGAACATTTCCTATAATTCAGAGGAAAATCAGTTTTTGTTTAGCGAGGGAAGAACCGTGCATCTACTATCAGATGGGTCTGTGTTCCGCTCCTTGTTGCGGAAAGATTAGTGAAGGAGAATATGGGAAAATAGTGGAAGAATTAAAACTGCTTTTACAGGGCAATGGAAGAGAATTGGTAAAAAAGCTAAAGGAGCAGATGAAGCAATGCGCAGAAAACTTAAATTTTGAGAAAGCTGCAAGATTGAGGGATAGGATAAATGCGGTCAGGCTTTTTTACAAAGGACAAGAGATTGTAGAAATGAGAAACTATACGGCAGATGTTATAGGTTTCGCTTATGAGCATGGTACTTTGTGTGCTAATATTCTTTCGGTTAGAGATGGTAACATCACTGCCAGTCGTTCATTTTTTTTGGAAAATGTGGATGATTCTTTTGAGATAAGGGAAGATTTTATTGTACAATATTATTTAAAAGGTGAGTTTCTTCCGAAAGAAATTGTAACAAGTAAGTTGATAAAAAGAGAGATAATACAGGAGTTATTGAATACAAAATTGGTCGTGCCCAGGAGAGGTAAAAAAGTGAATCTTTTAAGAAAAAGTGAGAAAAATGCGCAAACAAATCTTCAGATATATCTTCGGAAGGTGCATACAGAAGATGTAATATTAGAAAAGATAAAAGAATATTTGTCTTTAAAAAAGATTCCTTATATATTTGATGTGTATGATGTTTCCCATATTGGAGGAACGAATGTAGCAGGTGCGAGCGTGAGATACAGCAGGGGATTTGTCAAGGATATGTATAGGCGTTTTAGTATGGAAAAAGGTGTTTGTGATTTGGATTGGATGTGTGAGCTTGCGATGAGGCATATAAAGAATATACAGAAAGAGGGAAGGAGTATGCCGCATGTGATTTTGGTAGATGGAGGAATGCAACATGCAGATGTTGTAAGAGAAGTTGTCCCTCGCTGTATTTCTGTGGCAGGCATTGCTAAAGAGAAAATAAATGATAAAGTGAGAAGAGCGAAAGGGGATGTTTTGGATAGGATTTATACGAAAGAAGGTAGAATAGATGTGGACGATGATGTCTTGCGTTTTTTTCAAAAGCTGAGGGATGAGGTGCATAGGTTTGCATTGAGTTTTCATCGCACAAAGAGGAGAAAAATGGTGCTCACCTCCCTGTTAGATAGGGTTGAAGGTGTAGCTCAGGCCAGAAAAAGGTTGCTTTTAAGGCACTTTGGTAGCATAGAGGCAATTGCTAAAGCAGATTGTAATAAAGTGGCTAAGGTGGGAAAGATAAGTATGAAACAGGCTTATCGTCTGGTTGAGAGATTGAGGGAAATATCGTGAAAAAAATAGTCCTGTTAATTATGCTTTTTTTCTTGTGTGCATGTGCTACGCCTCAGATTAAAACATATCATTCGTCGTCTCTTTATTATCATTATATGCTTGCTCATATCTACATAAATGAACATAAGATTGATAAGGCAAAAGCAGAATATGAATGGATGCTAAAGAATAGCAAAAAGCCGCTTTTTTATGAGGAATATGCCAGGCTTTTAGCAAGAGGGGATCCTGAAAAGAGTATTCGTCTTTTGCGAATGACTATTAATATAGATCCGAATAGAAAATCTGCCTATCTTTTACTATCTAGTTTGCTTTTGCAGCTTTCAAGAGTTGATGAATCGGTTGTTGTTCTTCGTGATGCGTCTCACAGGTTTCATGATGCGGATATATATTTGAGATGGGGGCTTATCAGTGTGAGTAAGGGTGATGTTGCAGAAGCCTTAAAGATATGGAGAGAAGGTTTGTCTTTTAATCCTGATGATACCTCATTACTTTTTTACATTGCCTTGGAATACAGGGAGGGACATTTTTACAAAACTGCCCTTATCTATGCTAAGAAAGCATACAGTTTGAATGAACAATCAGCTAAGATGGCTCTTTTAGTAGGGGATATATATATGGATGAGGGTAAGTTTAAAAAGATGGTTTCTTTTTATGAATATGCCTTAGATAAGGTGGGAGACAAGGTGCCTTTGTTGATTGAGCTTTCACAGGCTTATGAAAAATTGAATATGCCGCAAAAGGAAGAAAAAATATACCAGCGACTTCTTAAACACGAGAAAGATATAGATGTTATGGAGAGATTGGGCATACTGTATATTAAAAGAGGAGAGTATAAAAAAGCCGTTGATGTTCTGAGTAGGTTGCGCGGAATTGAGGAGAGTGATCGTGTCAATTACTTTTTAGGCTTGGCTTATTATTTTAAGGAAGATTACCCGCAGGCACTGAAATTTTTCTCTTATATAAAGATAGGTAGTGGTTTTTACTCATTGGGTGTGCAGAGAACTGTAGATATGTATAAAAAAGAGAAAAAAATGAAAGAAGCCATTGAAGTTTTGAATAAAGCCATAGACTTAAAACCTTTAGATAGTCAATTGTATTTTTCACTTGCCTCTTTGTATGAGGAAAAAAAGGACTGGTTGAAGGTTGTGGATGTTTTACAAGAGGGAATGAGCAGGATTCCTCTTGATGTAAACTTCCCATATTACTTAGCAGATGTGTATTATGTAGATTTGCACGATGTAAACAAGAGCATTGATTATCTAAATAAAGTATTAAATATAGACCCAATCAATGCCTCCGCTTTGAATTACTTAGGTTATCTGTATATAGAAGAGGATATAAATGTAAATAAAGGCATGGAGTTGGTAAAAAAAGCATTGAGTATTTCTCCAAACAATGGATATTATTTGGATAGCTTAGGCTGGGGTTATTATAAACAGGATGATTATAGGAAGGCGTTGGAGTATTTAGAAAAGGCATTGAATGTAGTTAAAAATGAACCCGTTATCATGTTACACTTAGCTAATGTATATGCAAAGTTGAACAGAAAAAAAGAAGCAATTGATATGGTAAATAAAATTTTAAAGATTAAACCGGATGACAAAGATGCAAGAGAACTTCTCCAAAGTATCCAGAAATAATCTTCCCAATATTCTTTCCTTATCAAGGATATTTTTGACTATACCAATAGTTATTTGTATTTATATCAATACTGATTTTTCCAATATTATTGCTATGTTGCTTGTTCTTGCTGCCGCTGCCACTGATGTTTTGGATGGTTTAATTGCCAGACGGATGAAATTGATCACTGATGTTGGGAAATTTCTTGATCCCCTATCCGATAAGATTCTCATATGTTCTATATTCATAACAATGATAGAAACCATTCATATTCCCTTTTGGGCGGTTATTCTTATTATAGTTAGAGAACTGGCTGTAACCAGTTTAAGGAGTATGGCTGTCCAGAAAGTGGTGTTGGAAGCAAAGTGGGCGGGTAAATGGAAAACTGCTTTGCAGCTTATCTGCATATTGTTACTTTTGTCTAAATTTAAGATATATGGATTATATCTATTTTATCTTGTCGTGATTTTGACTTTATTTTCTGGCGCAATGTATTTTATATCCTATTTTAAGAAGTATGATAAAAATCCTTAGGATGATAAAGGTAGAGCATACTATCTTTGCCTTTCCCTTTGCCTTTGTGGGTGCGTTGATGGCAATTCATGCTATCCCCCCTTTAAGAATTATTTTTTTTATCGTTGTTGCGATGATCAGTGCTCGTTCGGCGGCGATGACTTTGAATAGGATTATAGATCGAAGATTTGATGCGTTAAATATACGCACGAAAAATAGAGAGATACCAGCAGGCAAGGTGAAAGTAAGAAATGCGTGGATATTTACCATTGTTTCACTTATCGTATTTGAGTTTTCTGCATTTTGTTTAAACAATTTGTGCTTTATGCTTTCTCCCATTGCCCTTTTTTTTATTCTCACTTATTCTTATAGCAAGAGATTCACACCTTTATGTCATCTGTATTTGGGAGCTACGGATGCGATTGCTCCTTTGGGTGGCTATATAGCAGCAAAAGCAAGTTTTGGTTTAGATGCAATTTTTCTTTCTTTAGGTGTGATGTTCTGGATAGCAGGATTTGATATTCTGTATAGTCTTCAAGATGTGGAATTTGATAAAAAGGCAGGTCTTTATTCCTTACCCGTGTCTTTGGGCGAAGATAAAGCTTTGATTGTTGCTCGTCTGTTTCACCTTTTTACTGTTGTTCTGTTTTTCCTTGCCTTTTATTATTGCGGACTGCATATCTTTTCTTATATAGCTGTTATTATATCTGCTTTCCTCCTAATCTATGAACACCTGCTTGCCCGTCCTCGTGAGTTGGATAAGATCAATATTGCTTTCTTTAATATCAATGGTTATATTAGTATTACCCTGTTTGTGTTTGTTTTTATGGATATTTTAATATTATGAGTGAGACCTTTTTCATCTGCCAGGCTATATTTGATGTAATGGTCGTATTGTATTTAGTAGTAGATAAGTTTATACAGAAAAGACAAAAGGTAACATTCTTGACTTTAATGGATATGGCAAAGAACCTAATGGAAAAAGAACGCATCTTAGCCGAGAAATTAAAATCTGAGATGGCAAATTATCAAAAAGATAGGCAGGAACTGTTAGAAGATATTAAACAGAAAAATGAGATGTTTTTGCATTTGTTTTCTATCTGGGAAAAATTGAAAGACACACCGGATTTAAAGGATAAAATCTTAAATTTGGAAGAAAAAGGCTATGATATTTCTTCTATTTCAAAGAAATTAAATCTACCCGAGGAAGAAGTAAAACTTTTCTTTGAGGCTTAAATAGTTTGTTGGTTTCTTTAGTTTAATCAAAAGAAAAGAATTTCAGCCACTTCTTGTC
>JAGMDW010000184.1 GCA_023128455.1 Desulfurellaceae bacterium | reverse complement strand
CATAATATTCAAACACAATCAGTAATTCGAGTTTCACGATAAAGCTCCGGCAAGAAACAGGTTGGAATAGTTGAAATTCAGTCATAAATATTTAGCTTCGGATTACCTTTTCCTTTGTCATTCCCGCGAATGCGGGAATCCAGACTCCAGATTCCGTGTCAAGCACGGAATGACAAAAGGGCGGAGGTCCCGTGGCTTAAATTCTTTTTTCTTTTTAAATCTGTGGCTAATATTCTTTTCTTTTGCCTCGGATTGCTATATATTCAAATGTAATGCTTGATTTTTTTTCAAGACAGCTAATCTTTATAAACATATAAACAAATCTTTAAAAATAAAAGAGGAAAAAGATGATCGGTAAAGTCTTACAAAAAGTATTCGGGACAAGGAATGAGCGGATATTAAAAGATCTATGGCCTATTGTAAAAAAAGTAAATGGTTTAGAAGAAACCATATCCAAACTTTCAAACGATGGCTTAAAGAATAAAACAAATGAATTTAAGGAAAGGATTGCCAAAGGCGAATTATTAGACAATCTCCTCCCAGAAGTATTTGCGGTTGTGAGGGAGGTATCCAAAAGAACAACAGGAATGAGACACTTCGATGCGCAGATAATAGGAGGCAATGTACTACATCAGGGCAATATTGCCGAGATGAAAACAGGAGAAGGGAAAACACTGGTAGCCACTTTACCCATCTATCTCAACGCTCTATTGGAAAAAGGTGCTCATCTGGTAACGGTAAATGATTATCTGGCAAAAAGAGATGCGTTGTGGATGGGACCAATCTATAAGTTTTTAGGTCTTTCGGTAGGTGTAATTCAAGGTGAAAACAAATCTCACTTAATAGATTGGGAAGATGAAAGCACATTCAAAACCACCCTTTCAACCTGCACAAGAAGAGAAGCCTATCAAGCAGATGTAACCTACGGAACAAACAATGAATTTGGTTTTGATTATCTAAGAGATAACATGCAATACTCTATCGAAAATTATGTACAGCGCGAATTCTATTACGCTATCGTAGATGAAGTAGATTTTCTTCTCATCGACGAATCTCGAACCCCTTTGATCATATCTGGACCAACGACAGAATCCACCAAAACATACTACGAGGCAGATAAGGCAATAAGAACACTTACTAAAAAGGACAGTGAAGTAGATGAAAAAATGAGAACTTCTACTCTTGCAGACAGTGGCGTGGATAAGATACAAAAAACATTAGGAATGGATAACCTTTTTAATGTGAAGTATATGGAAATATTGCACATGGTAAATCAATCTCTAAAAGCACATACTCTATTTAAAAAAGACAAAGATTACATTGTAAAAGGTGGGAAAGTGATCATTGTAGATGAGTTTACGGGCAGGGTAATGCCAGATAGACGATATTCGGATGGATTGCATCAAGCTTTAGAGGCAAAAGAACATCTGCGCATTCAAAAAGAAAGCCAGACCTTAGCCACCATTACCTTCCAGAACTATTTCCGTATGTATGATAAATTGGCAGGCATGACAGGCACAGCAGTCACAGAAGAAAGAGAATTTAAAGAGATATACAATTTAGAGGTAACAGTAATTCCTACTAACAAAGCAATGATAAGAAAAGATTATGATGATGTAATATACAAAACAGAAAAAGAAAAACTGCAAGCAATCGTAAATGAAATAAAAGAAAGACACAAACAACAGCAGCCTATCTTAGTAGGTACTACCTCTGTAGAGAAATCGGAGATTTTGCATCGTATGCTCGTAAAACAGCATATTCCTCACACTGTACTCAATGCCAAACAGCACGAAAAAGAAGCACAGATTATAGCCAATGCAGGAGAGAAAAAATCGGTAACCATAGCTACTAATATGGCAGGTAGAGGAGTAGATATAAAATTAGGTGAAGGAGTGCAAAAACTGAGTGGACTATTCATCTTAGGAACAGAAAGACATGAATCTCGCAGGATAGACAACCAGCTGCGAGGTAGATCAGGAAGGCAAGGGGATATTGGTGAATCACGATTTTATCTCTCTTTAGAAGACGACCTATTGAGAATATTTGGGTCAGAACGACTGAAGTTAATCATGAACAAATTGGGTGTTCCGGATGGAGAACCAATACAGAACAAATTTGTTACCAAAGCAATAGGTAATGCCCAGAAACGGGTAGAAGCATATAACTTTGATATGAGAAAACACCTGTTAGAATATGATGATGTGATGAATAAACAAAGAGAAATAATCTACACCCAGAGAAAAGAAATGCTTAAAGGGATGGATCTAAAAGATTCAATATTGGAAGATGCAAATGATATTATTGTAAACAATATAGATATTTATTTTTCGGAAACAACAGATGTAGAAAATTGGGATACAAAGGGATTCCGCCAGATGTTCAAACGAATGTTTAACCTTGAACTGCCCCTATCCGATAAGGAAATAAAAATCAAGGAAAATAGAGAAAAAACAAAGGATGAAATCGTTTCTCTGCTTCAAAAATTCTATCTGGAAAGGGAAAAACTTATAGGCAATGACCAGATGAGAGAAATTGAAAGAATGATTATGTTGCAGATAATAGATGTCTTGTGGAAAGAACATTTAAGAACTATGGATTATTTGAGAGAGAGTACAGGTTTGCGTGGTTATGGTCAAAGAGACCCGCTGATAGAATATAAAAGAGAATCATTTGAAATGTTTGAAAAGTTAACGGAAGAAATTAAAGAATATATAATAACCAATCTCTTTCATATAAAAATTGCTGTCGGTAAATAGTGGAAATATTCCATTATGAAACTCCTTTTAATAAATGGTTAACGATCAAAGTGAAAGAAGGCATTTCTTCTATTGATTTTTCAGATAACAAAGAAGAGAAAATAATAACGAGTAAGATACAAGATCTTCTTATACTTTTCTTTTCTTCCGGCGGCAGGGTTCTTCCTCCCTGGGAAGTGTTGAATGTCCGTTTTTACTCGCACTTTCAGATAAAACTTTATAAAAAAGTAAGAAAAATAAAAGCAGGAGAAACTTCAAGTTATAAAGAATTGGCTGAAAAACTGTGTTGTCATCCTCGAATAATAGGAAGAATGCTCTCTTTAAATAGACATGCTCTATTTATACCCTGTCATCGCATAATAAGAAAAAACGGTTTTTTAGGAGGATACAAGTGGGGCAGGAAATTAAAAGAAGAAATAATAACATGGGAAACTTCGTATTAATAAGAATCGTCGTTGGACTTTTACAGGCAAACTGCTACATATATGCAGATCAGGAAACAAAAGAAGCGGTAATTATTGATCCTGGCGGCAACGGAAAAACAATTATCGAAAATGTAGAAAAGAGAAAGCTGAACCCAATCGCCATATTGAATACACACTATCATCCTGACCATACCTGTGCGAATAAAGACCTAAAGGAAAGATTTAATATACCGCTTATGATCGGCGAGAAAGATGCAGTCCAGCTTCAATTTGTTTATGATGCTGCAATGCAAATAATGATACAATGCAACCCCTCACCACCAGCAGATAATCTTTTAAGGGAGGGAGATATTATAAAGATAGGATGTTTATCTCTTAAAGTAATAGAAACACCAGGACATACCAAGGGCGGCATATGTTTTTATGATGAATGTAATAACATACTCTTTTCTGGAGATACACTGTTCTTAGAATCTATAGGAAGAACCGATCTGCCTACAGGTAGCGACAAAGAACTTACACACAGCCTAAAAAAACTATTTAATTTACCTCTCCATACAGTTGTCTATACTGGGCATGGTGACAAAACAACATTGTTTCACGAACAAGAACATAATCCCTTTATAAAAGACACATTATCTTAAAAAACGAAACAACTATCCTTGCAGAAAAAAGGCATCGACAGCATCCTTGTTTTTAAAAACAAGGATGCTGTCCTCCTGATTATTCCTCTACGGTAATCGCCTCTGTTGGACAGGCTTCAGCAACTTCCTTGATCTTCTCAATAGGCGCTGCATTTGGGTCTTTTACCTTTGCCTTATCATCAACCATTTCGAAAACCTCAGGCAACTCATCTGCACAAGCATCACAACCAATGCAACCATCCTCATCAATTGTCACCTTCACCATTTCACACCTCCTCAAAAAATGTTCGACACAATTTATTATTACAAATTCTTTACTTTATTGTCAAATCTTTTAAATACCCTTTCAAATATAACATCAACATATCTCGTATAATAAGACACATCAAAACATTTCTCGATTTCTTTCTCTGTCATTGTTTTTCTTACTTTCTCATTATTTATAATTAATGTTTTAAATATCAGATTTTTCTCCCATGCTCTCATAGCACAATCTTGAACTATCTCATAAGCTGTTTTCTTATCCATGCCCTTTTTCACCAGTTCTACCATAACACGCTGGGAAAATATCAACCCTTTGGTAAGATAAATATCTTCCTTCATCTTATCTTCGTAAACAATCAAATTTCTCAAAATACCAGTCAGTCTTTTTAACATAAAATCTACCAAAACATTCGCATCAGGCAAAATAACTCTTTCATTGGAAGAATGACTGATGTCTCTCTCATGCCACAAGGCAATGTTTTCAAAGGAAACCAGAGCATAAGATCTTACCAGTCTCGCCAATCCACATAAGTTCTCCGAGAGAACAGGATTTCTCTTATGAGGCATGGAAGAAGAGCCCTTTTGACCAGAATAGAAAAACTCCTCTGCCTCTCTCACCTCTGTCCTTTGCAAATGACGAATTTCCAGAGCGATCTTTTCTATGCTGGATGCAATGATAGCCAGCACTGACAGGTAATAGGCATACCTATCTCGTTGAATGATCTGGTTAGAGATGGGAGCAGGATTCAACAACAAGGACTTACACACATATTCCTCCACCCCAGGTGGCACATTAGCAAAAGTACCCATAGAACCGGATATCTTTCCATAAGAAATATTATCCTTAGAAGATAACATTCTATCTAAGTTCCTTTTCGCCTCCTCATACCATAGAGCAAGAACAAGTCCGAAGGTGATAGGTTCTCCGTGTATACCATGAGACCTACCGATCATCTCCGTATACTTATATTCGTAGGCATTCTCCTTCAATATATCCATCAAATCACGAATATCCTTTATTATTATCTCTGCAGATTTCTTTAACATTAATGCCATTGCTGTATCTATAATATCAGAAGAAGTCACACCCAAGTGAAGATATTTCCCCTCATCACCTAAGTATTCTCTCACATTCTCTACAAATGCCACCACATCATGTCGGGTTACATTTTCTATCTCTTTTATTCTTTTTATATCGAAATTTGCCCTCTTCTTTGTTGCGTTTGCTGTCCCCTTTGGAATCTCGCCGATCTTCTCCCACCCTTCTACAATCTTAATCTCCACTTCTAACCATACCTTTAGTTTGTTTCCCTCGTTCCATATCTCGTTCATCTCCTTCGTGCTATATCGTGAAATCATAAAACCTCCTTAGCGCTCGTATGTTCTCATTCCCATGCCCACAAGTATACCCAATGCGGCGAAGTTTAATATCGTGGAACTCCCTCCATAACTCATCAAGGGCAGGGAAATGCCGGCAACCGGGAAAAGACCCATGGTCATACTAATGTTGAGTATTACGGATACTGCAAACATAATAACAATACCTACAGCAGTAAATTTTTCAAATCGCCAGCGGGCTTTTTGAACAACATATAATCCCCTCCAAATAATAGACGCATATAAAAAGATAAGAATAAAACAACCAACAAAACCTCGTTGTTCGGCAAATACAGAGAAAACAAAGTCGGTATGTTCCTCAGGTAAAAAATGGAATTTGGATTGAGTGGCAGATTTTATTCCTTTCCCCAAAATACCGCCACTGCCAATAGCAATCTCTGACTGGATTATATGATAACCATATTTTGTTGCTGAAGAATGGGGATTTACAAAGGCAACCAATCTATGTTTCTGGTAACCCTTCAACGACATCCATAAAAGAGGAGAAATAAGAACAAGAATAATAAAGCCTTTCAATATAAGGTTCTTTTTTACTCCAGCAACCATTATTATTCCCAAAGAAATCAAAGCCAGAACACTCGCTGTACTCAAATCTGGTTCTTTGGCAACGAGTAGCATAGGCAAAAGACTGAGCAAAAAAGGGAAAAATAGATTTCTTGCTGAATAGGGACCACATTTGGGATGCTCATGAAAAAAGTGGGCAAGCATAAAAATAAGCCCTAACCTGGCAAATTCTGCAGGCTGAATATTTATAAACTCCAGACCAATCCATCTCTTAGCACCTCTTTCTTCAATGCCGATTACTAAAACAAGTATCAACAAAAGAATAGTAACAATATAGATAAAATTAGAATAAGATTTCCATTCTCTGGAAGGGATGCTTAGGCAGATAAAAAAGATAAAAAATCCTATAACATCCCATAAAATCTGCTTATAAAACAAAACACTATTCCCTACAATAGAATGTAATGTAAAAAGACTGATTCCTGTTAGCAGTATAATGCACAAAAAGAGTATCCAGTCAAAATTCGTTATAGATATCTTATCTGCTTGTATCATTTATGAAACCGCTCACCTATTATAGTAAAAGAAAGCACCGTTAGAAAAATGGACAGACCAGGGAAAAAAGAAAGCCACCATGCCACCTGCAGGTAATTTTTTCCTTCAGAAAGCATTTCTCCCCAGGAAGGTGTAGGAGGTTGAACACCTAATCCCAAAAAACTCAATGCTGATTCAGTAAGTATGGCACTGCCCACACCTAATGTAGCAGAAACAACTACTGGACCCATGACATTTGGCAAAAGATGTTTAACAATAATATAAACATCACTTGCTCCAAATAATTTTGCTACTTTTACAAATTCCATATTTTTTAATTTCAGTACATCGGCTCTCACCAATCTGGCTACACCCATCCAGCCTGTTAACCCAATGACAATCATCACATTAACAATACTGGGGCCAAGAAATGTAACCACCGCCAAAATTAAAAAAAATGTAGGAAAAGTAAGCATAACATCTGTGAAACGCATAAGAAGAGAATCTACAACCCTGCCATAAAATCCAGCCACAGCACCTATTACGCACCCCAATAATACGGATATACCAACTGCTATCAATGAAACCTCTATGGATACCCTGCTTCCATAGATAATGCGAGATAATATATCTCTCCCCAGTCTATCCGTTCCACAAGGGTGCGAAAAAGAAGGAGCAAGAAAAACCGCATTGGTATTTATTTCATAAGGATTATAAGGTGAAACAAACAATGCAAAGATAGCTAAAAAAATGACAATAAAAACAAAACAGACAGAAAAAATGAATAATTTATCATTTTTACTAAATGATCGTAATAATATTTTTACCTTTCCTTTTTGAGTTGTACTATCAATTTTTTTCCTTTTATATATATCGCAGACTCTCCCTACAGGTAATCTTTTTTAAAACTCTATTTGTTTCCACCAACAAAAAGCCACATTCATCTATATCTTTTGCTTCCCCTTCAATCACCCTATTCCCAGCATCCACTACAACTTTTCTTCCTATTGTATCAGAGTATCCTTTCCACAAATCCAATATCTTTTCCCTGCCTCCTTTTCCCAACGATAAGTATAATTCTTCCAGATAATACAATAGACGGGTTATTATATCTACTCGATCAATCTTATGCTTCACCTTTGCCACCGCAGATATGCCAATATCTTTTAATGAATGAGGAAACTCATCCTGGTTTATATTTATCCCAAAACCTAAAACAATATTTTTTATAAATTCTCCCTCGCTTGTCGTTTCCATCAGCACGCCACCCATCTTCTTTCCATCCACCATACAATCATTAGGCCATTTTATCTTGGCATCAATCCCATAATCAGATAGTGTTTTTACAATAGCAATACTACCCATAAACATTATGAGAATACCACATTCCATAGAAAGATATTCTGGAAAAAGAATAACAGAGAGATAAATATTATTCCCCTGAGGAGAAAACCACTCCTTCCCTCTCCTTCCCCTTCCCCTGTATTGCTCATCTGCGATAACTACAGTACCCTGAGGACACCCAGCTTTTATCAAATTTTCTGCTTCATCCATAGTAGAGGAAGTAAATCTATAATGTTCAATTCTTTTACCAATAACATCTGTAAACAGTCTATTCCTAATTTCAAAGGGAATAATTATATTTTTTCCCTTCTCTACCAGCTTATATCCTACCCCTTTTTTGGATTCAATATTAAACCCCATTTTCCTTAGACCTTTTATTCTGTTCCAGATAGCGATACGACTAACTTCTGCTTCTCTACATATCTCCACCCCAGGAACAAAATTGCCTATATTATCATACAAATGTTGCAAAATTACATCATCTATATTCATTCTTCGCCTAATATTTTCTGTAAAAGCTTTATAGCACAAAATTTGCCACACATCGTGCAAACATCTTTCTCTTTAGGCAGCGATGATGCCCTCATCTCTTTAACCAATTTAGGGTTTATAGAAAGCTGTATCATCTTCTCCCAATCTAACGCTTTTCTTGCTTTGTCCATCTGCAGGTCCCACTCTAATGCCCCTTTCACACCTTTGGCAATATCTGCTGCATGTGCAGCAATACGAGTGACAATAACACCTTCTCTTACATCCTCAGCTGTAGGCAATCTCACATGTTCTGCTGGTGTCACATAACACAAATAATCCACACCTTCTGCCGCTATTACAGCTCCGCCAATAGCAGATGTTATATGATCGTATCCCGGTGCGATGTCCGTAACTACAGGTCCTAACACATAAAACGGTGCATCGTGAGCAAGTGCTTTTTCTATTCTTACATTATCAACTACCTGATTTATGGGAATGTGTCCCGGTCCTTCAATCATTGATTGAACACCTGCTTTCAGAGCTTGATCATGTAATTCAGCTAAAAGGATCAGCTCCTGGATCTGTGATCTATCTGTAGCATCACTAATTGCACCAGGCCTAAATCCGTCTCCCAATGACAATGTAAAATCGTATTTTTTTGCAATATCCAACAACCTGTCAAAATGTTCATACAAGGGGTTTTCCTTCTCGTTATAGAGCATCCACACCGTAAGAAAAGATCCCCCTCTTGAAACAAGATCAGCAACCCTTCTTCCTCTTTTTAGCCTTTCTATTGTTTGTAATGTAACGCCACAGTGCACGGTGGTATAATCGATGCCGTCTTTTGCATGTTTTTCAATAGTATTGAACAGATCATCCTCTGTCATATACACGATGCTTCCCTTCTTTTCTCCTACCTCCACCGCCGCTTGATAAATAGGCACATTTCCCACAATAATTTGGGATTTTTTAAGAATTTCTCTTCTTATCTCATCCAGGTCTCCTCCTGTTGACAGGTCCATTACCGTATCTGCACCTGCCTCTTCAGCTACCTTTAATTTTTCCAATTCTGTATTTAAATTGAGTACATCTGGAGAAGTACCTATATTAGCATTGACCTTAGTTCTTAATCCCTTTCCTACACCCACAGGATGAATATCGTGAACCTTATTTTTCAAAATTACCACTTCACCTTTAGCTACCCTTTCCGCCAACAGCTCTTCATCTATATACTCATCCTTGGCTACTATCTCTACTTCTTTTGTTATTATACCTTTCTTTGCTGCTTCAATTTGTGTCATAAAAACCTCCTCTG
>JAGMDW010000183.1 GCA_023128455.1 Desulfurellaceae bacterium | reverse complement strand
GATAGGGTTGTTGTAATGGATGCAGGGAGTAGAAAAATAACAGGTGGAAGTTTATATTTCACAATATCAAATGATGCAAATCCAGCTAATACTGATCCGACTCACTATGCGTTACCGGCATTGCCACAATCTGTATATCTTATTTATGGGGTTGCTACCAGTAACCCTGGGGCTCCCTTCAACCGTGTTGATTATTATTTAAAAGATCCTGGCATTCCTCCCTCAGAATGCGCGACAGGTACGCACACTTTATATAGAGGGGTCATGAATTCAAGTGGAAATTTTGGTCCTCCTTATTATCCCCTTCTCCACTGTGTGGCAGATTTTCAGGTAGGTTTTGGATTGGATACGAATGGAGACGGAAAAATAAACAGTTGGGTTGATGGCTCTGCCGCCCATCCATTACCATCAACAGCAGATAAGATTAGAAGTCAGTTAAAGCAGGTTAGAGTATATATACTGGTTCAAAATGGCACGAAAGATAAGGATTACAATTATCCGCATAATTTAATATATGTTGGTGATAATTCAATAGGTATTGGCAGAAATTTTGCCCTCTCAACTCAAATCACAGATCATAAACACTATCGCTGGAAGCTGATAAAACTTGTGGTAGAACCCAAGAATCTGGGAGTAAGTAAATGAAAGCAAGAATGAATGAGAAAGGCGTAGCTCTGATTATAGCCCTTATTGTTGCTCTCATCATTTTGATTTTAGGAAGTATTGCTCTTTATGTCTCTATAAAAAGCACAAAGATATCGGGCAGTTTCAGACAGTATCGGGCATCCATTGAGGCTGCCAAAGGAGGATATGAAGAAACTAAATACATAATAGACTATATAAAAGTGAATAGTGCAGCTCCCAGCATTAGTGATGGAAATTTTACAAACTTTACAAATTTTAAAGATAAAGTTAAATATGCTACAACGGATAGTACAACATCAGTATGGACTGACGATGCTAAAAATCCTGATAAAACAGTTTCCAATCCTGATATAACACTTGATATTGGCAACTACTATGTATATGTAAAATTGATAAATACAGCAATAGGAAATACTGCTCTCGGAGGATCTAAAACATTAGGTACGGGAGGAGTAACCACAGGTAAAGCCGGGGCATCTACTGTCACCCCTCCTAAAAAACCATTTCTCTATACGATAAAGATTGTTTCCAAACATAAAACAACAGACGATGAAGCTGCCGTTTCTCT
>JAGMDW010000182.1 GCA_023128455.1 Desulfurellaceae bacterium | reverse complement strand
TTTATTGTCCCTGCTCTGGCGTTTTTTTCTCTTGCCTGAATGGAAAAGCTGAACATCTTTGGAGTTTCTACTATATTTTCTTTATTAGTTCAAGCCTATTTTATTTGTTGAAATCTATATTGGTTTACAATAGAATCAGAAAATGGAGTATAAGAAATACGGTAATATCTTAGGGATAAGATTAAGACCTGAGGAAAAGATAGTTGAATCGCTGAGTAAGATATTTCATGAACAGAAAATAGAAGGTGGATGTATTGTAAGTGCTGTTGCCAGTCTGAATGAAATAATTTTGAGGAATGTGAAGAACTTTGAGCAATTTCCTATTACGGATGCAAACAGAAGTTTTAAAAAAATTTGCGGTCCATTAGAACTTCTAAGCCTGTATGGAAATATCAGCACTACTGATAAAAGAATAATTGTCCATCTACATGCCAGCGTTTCTGATGGTTCATCAAGAATGTTGGGAGGGCATCTTATAGAAGCAACGGTTTTGTCCACTGCGGAGATTTTCGTTGCCGTAACTAAAAGGATAGAGAGAAAATTAGATGCGCAGACTGGAGCTTTGGAGCTTAGTTTTGTTTAAAGATGTTTTTTAGTTAACTCCAAGATACGGCGAGATCTGTATTCATTTCCAAGTGTGCCTACCCGAATTTTAATTTTTGTTGTAGATTTATTTAGTGATTCAAGACTTATCCATATTTTCTTACCGTCTGCAAATTGTGATTTAATCTTTACAACCAAATTGTCTTTCTTTTCCTCTAAGATAGATAAGTTCAAATCTTTTAAACTTGCGATTACAGCTAATCTGGCATGTGGTACCGATGCATTTAATGTATCTCTCAATTCACCTTTGTACCAGATTACTCCACCTGCACCTGCACCAGCACCTATTAAAAGCGGAGCACATCCAGAGATTAGCAGATATGAACCTACAAACAAAATCAAAGCCAACTGTTTTTTAAACATTACACTCTCCTTTTGCGAATTTAGTGGTTTACTCTTCAACAATATTTATCTTATCATATTTTCTGTGTTTATCAATAATTTAATCATTACTTTGTATTTTTTTGAGTTTAGATTTTGAAAGCCATTAAAAATTAAAATTTAATTTTTAATTGAAAATTGATACATACTTATAAAAATGTGATAAATATAGGATTTTATATAATTTAAACTTTGCTTGACAAGATATAAAAAGTGTATTATATTTTTACTTCGTCACCGCCACTTATGGTGCGTGGCATGTTCTTTGAAAGCTATACAGCCTGTAAGGTATATAACGAATATGAATTGAACAATGAGCAATTCAATGAGAGTTTGATCCTGGCTCAGAA
>JAGMDW010000181.1 GCA_023128455.1 Desulfurellaceae bacterium | reverse complement strand
ACCCGATTAGCTCACCTTTTTGTAACAAGCTTAAGAAATAAATAGAAGTATATTGGGCGATGGACGATGGGAGGTGGACGGTAAATGGGGTTAAGGTAAGTAGTGATCACAATCAGAATTTGAATATTTAATTTAGTCAAGAACTTAGTTTATATTAAAAACATGAAGATATTCAATATACACGAGGCCAAGGCACACTTTTCAAAGATTATAACCCAGGTAAAGACAGGGGAAGAAATCATTATAGCAAAGGCTGGAAAACCGGTGGCTAAGCTTATTCCTATAAGGGAAAAACCTAAATCGAGAATACCGGGAACAGCAAAAGGAAAAATTACGCTTACAGAAGGCTTTGAATCTCCACTACCAGAAGAAGTCGTTCAAGAGTTTGAGAAGGAAATGTGAAATACCTTCTTGATACCCACACCTTTATTTTAATTTAGGTATTTTAATGAAAGTTTTGTATGTAGAAAAATCAGCGAGATTTTCGTTGAAAATGAATATTTTCCAAAATTGCCAAATACCATGATTATTCATAGAGGAGTAAATGATGCCCAATACCCCAAAGTGTGCCCACACAAAACTCCTTTTTTCTTGATATAGAAATATCTGAAATCCGTGGAGAACGAGCATCTAAAAAATTTATTATTTTATAAGAAAATCTGTCTGAAATCATGCTGAAGCTCAGTTTTACAGGCTTGCTGATTTTTCCAAAATCGTAACAAAATATTAACGCTTCCAGACTTAATATTCTTATCCTGCAACCTTTGGCTCAAGAAGAGTCCTCTTTACTGTAAGTGTATATTCATCTGAGGATTCTGATTTTGGCTCTGTTGTATGGTAAGCCCATTTGATTAAATTAAGACTGGGTTCATTATTCTTCATCACTATCTCAATTCCAGTAATGCAGTGTGGATGAACACAGGAGCCAGTATTATAATATGTTGGATCAGTCCCAGGTTTTTTTCTAATACTATCAGTTCCTATACGGGATTGCAGATGTTTGCGCTCTGTCAAGGAGAGGTTTTCATAAACTGGACGATGGGTATGTCCGGCAATTACTACACCGATATTTTTGTCATTACTCTTTGCGAAGTTATGAAGCTCTTCATCAATTTCATTACAAAGTCCAGGATTTGCTGCCGCACGCGTTGGATCTTTCATACATAGTTTTTGAAGAAATCGCCAAAAGCGGCGCACAAAGAACTTGCTAATAGCTGCTCCGCCTCCCCTACATTTAGGATCTACCTGGTGACCATGAAGCAAAAGGATAAATGATCTATCTGATGGAAAATTGATGATGACCGCTTCATAAACCTTGATACTTGGAAATATCTTGCCAAGGGATACCTCATTCTCTTCCCATATTATATCATGGTTTCCCCAGATCTTGATGTAGCGTGTCTTTTCTGGATCACAATTATGAAACTTGCGAAGCTCATCATAAATAGATGTATAAGTAATATAGATTTGATCAAATGTTTTGTTTTCCCAAAGTTCTTCAGCATCACCAAGCTCTATATAGGTATATCCATTATCAAAATAATACCTCAGCGCACACTTGTATATCAGTGAGTTATGGGCAAAATCATCTGAACCGGTGCCATCGCCCCTGTGCATGTCTGACATGACGATCAACTTTTTATCAGGGGTTAAGGTAAGATATTTAATTTTTTTTGGGAAATAGCTATCAAGCAAGTTCTGCAAAATATACTCCTTTTAATAATAGATATTATTAAAATAGCACAATCTGTAAATTTAATCAAAGAATCCATATTCTGGCTAACTAATCCGCCCCGAAAAAGCCGTAAAAAAACGGAGTTTTTTTACGGCAATCTTTGATTGTCATAAAAATCGGAGATTTTTACGGCAATTCGTAGAATTTTCATATAGATTTTTATATGAGGTAATGATACAATTTCGTTAGAAATTGGAATGTAAAGCTTTGCTTTGTCATTCACAATTCCCGTGGGAATTGGAATGCAAAACTCCGTTTTGTCATTCATAATTTCATATAGATTTTTGGTGAGGCAATTTGTGTTAGCTAAATTTTAAAAGTGGACTGCCTTTAGATTACTGTTTTTAACTCTTTGGATATCA
>JAGMDW010000180.1 GCA_023128455.1 Desulfurellaceae bacterium | reverse complement strand
GTTACATCGTATACTTCTTTTGCCAGTGCATCTACATGGAATCCTTCATCTTCAGAGTAAAGTGTCATTCCTTTGCGTCCCTCCGTTATCAAAACACATTTTGCATTTGTTTCCTTTAATATCTTTTCTGCTGCTCTTTTTTCATCTTGAGGATCCTTTATGGTAATACCACTCATCAATTCTGCTTCTCTGAGGTTTGGTGTAATCACCGTAACATTTTTATATAGGTGAGTATGATTGACTTTGGGATCGACAACAATGGGCTTTTTAAGAGAACACAAACACTTAACCAATCCCTCTGTTATTACTCCTTTTCCATAATCAGAGATCACTATGGCATCAAATGTTTTTCTACTCATTGACTGCAACAATTCCCGCTCTACCTCAGGCTCTATGGGCTTTACAATTTCCCTATCCAATCTTACAATCTGCTGTCCTTGAGCAATAATTCTTGTCTTAACTGTAGTTGTATGATTTTTCAAGGTAACACATCCACTGTAATCTATATCTTTTTCTTTTAGTATTTTTTTTAGATTCTTTCCCTTTTCATCTTCGCCAAAGATACCAAATAAGCTTACCTTAGATTCAACAACCTTTATGTTATGAGCAACATTTGC
The DNA here is from genome assembly GCA_023128455.1 of Desulfurellaceae bacterium. GTDB lineage: Bacteria > Campylobacterota_A > Desulfurellia > JAGGSF01 > JAGGSF01 > JAGGSF01. The sequence goes on along the minus strand of JAGMDW010000180.1, from coordinate 4,483 downwards.
CGCTCCTCCGAGAAACGATTTCTCTGCCCCTATGGCTACAACAGGAACCGGCGCTTCAGGGGAAACCCGCTCCACTTCACCCTCAATATACCTATCCAACATTATATCTCCTACAACAGCTATATTCAGCTTGGAGAACATATTTATTGGAATTTCTCCATTATTTCATTTGATATGTCAAAATTGGCATATACCTGAGAAACATCCTCGTCTTCATCCAATTTATTCATAAGGTTTAGCATTCTTTCCGCATCTTTCCCTTCTAACTTTACCGTACTTTGGGGAATCATCTCAATAGTATCTGCCTGGGGATTGAAACCGGCTTGAATGAGAGAATCTTTTACTTCATTAGAAACTTTGGTCTCTACAATTACTTCGTATACACCATCTTCTCCATTGTCTATTACATCTGTTGCCCCCGCTTCTATTGCTTTTTCCATCAATTGTTCTTCGTCTGTTTTTTCTCTACTGAAAGTCAAACAACCTCTCCTTTCAAACATCCAGGAAACACAACCATTCTCACCCAAATTTCCACCATATTTACTTAAAATGTGTCTTATGTTAGAGGTAGTGCGCTTCTTGTTGTCTGTAGTGGCATAGATCAATATTGCTACACCACCGGGGCCATAGCCTTCATATAAAACCTCTTCATAGCTTACGCCGGGTAATTCTCCCGCTCCTTTTTTTATTGCCCGTTCAATATTCTCTTTAGGCATATTGCTTTCTTTAGACTTTTCCACTGCTAACCTTAATCGAGGGTTCGCATTTATATCCTTTCCCCCCAAGCGAGTAGCAATGGTAACTTCCTTGATGAGCTTGGTAAATATTTGTCCTCTTTTGGCATCTGCTCTACCTTTCTTATGTTTAATACTACTCCATTTACTGTGTCCAGACATATCTTTTCCTAAATCATTTTAGGTGGTTCAATACCTGTTTGTTTCTGATATCTACCCTTCTTATCTTTATAAGAGATTAAACATTCTTCTTCAGCACTCAAAAAGATAACCTGTGCAATGCCTTCATTGCTATATATCTTCGCTGGCAATGGTGTAGTGTTAGATATTTCAATAGTTACATAACCTTCCCACTCTGGTTCTAAGGGTGTAATATTGACTACAATCCCACACCTGGCATAGGTAGACTTCCCTAAGCAAATAGCCAATATATCTCTTGGTATCCTAAAATATTCCATACTGCGAGCCAACGCAAAGGAATTGGGAGGGATAATACATGTTTCTCCCTTAAAATCTATATAGTTTTTATCCGTGAAATTCTTAGGGTCTACTATGGTGCAGTTCACATTGGTAAATATCTTAAACTCATCCGCCACTCGCATATCATAGCCATAGGAAGAAACACCAAAAGAGATAACACTTTTTGACACCTGTTTCTCTTTAAAAGGAAATATCATTCCTTTCTTTGCCTGTTCTACAATCCATTTATCATTTCTTACACTCATTTATCCTTCTCTCTTAATTATTCTTCCTATAAAATGTAACATGAATAGTTTTTTTCTCTGCTCAATATCAGGTAGATACTGCATTTTCATCTTTTTAACATCTTCCTCTGTAAAATCCATATTATTATCTTCCAAAAACCTTTCCAAAGCAACAATATGCTCCGCTACCTTTTCTATTTCCCCTATAATGGCATTCCTTTCTCCTCTATCCAGAACAAGCATAAATTTCTCTACAATATCTTCATAAGTAGGTTCTTTTATCTCCAATCCATATTCAAATATATTATCCATTTTCCCTCCTACCAAAAAACTATGTATTACACAATGATTATATAAAGTTTCCCTTTTATTGACAACAAATATATAACATTTAAATATTTTGTTTCAAGTAATATTAAACAATGCCCATTTTCTGAAATATCAGAACTACAATAAGCCAGGCAAGTATACTCAGAAGTAGTGATGTGATAAAAGGAATTTTCTTTAATAATATGATAAACAATATAAAAAAGATAACAGTAGGAATTATACCTATAATCACGCCTTTAGAAAATGAAATTATAATATTTGAAGAACTCTTTTCTACTTTCAGCCAGATGATCACAAGCAGTGTAGTAAGAGGCATAGCTGCAATTACACCACTCAACGAAGGCATTCTTTTGGCTAATTCAGAGAGAATGACGATAATAAATGCAGAGACGGCAACCTTTATCCAAAACATCATGTCTGGATAATCTCTTTTTCAGGAAGAACAAGACAGGTGAGCTTTCCGCCGTATACCGCTCCGGTATCAATGCCAATCTTGTTTTTTAGAAATAGAGGTTCAGCTAAGGGAGTATGTCCAAACACAACAACTTTGCCAAAATCACAATCACTGTATATAAACTCATCTCTTATCCACACCAAATCATCAATAGATTGCTTTCCTAAGGGTATATTCGGTTTCAGTCCGGCATGAACAAATATATAGTTGCCCATCTCATAATATGGAAGAAGGCTTTTAAAAAACTCTATGTGCTCAGGAGGGAAGAGATCAGATGAAATATTATACTTTTTTATACCATAGCTTAACAGTGTAGTTTCCCCTCCATTGAACAGCCACATCTCTATAGGCAAACTCTTTTGAAGAATATCTAAAAGCATTTTTTCATGATTACCCAAAAGTGTAATAATATGATATTGCGATTTGAGATTTATCACTTCCTCTACCACTTTTTTTGAATCCGTTCCCCTGTCAATATAATCTCCTAAGAATATAAGCATATCATTGTTTTTTATATGTAGTTTTTTAAACAATGTCTTTAATCTTTCATAGCAACCATGAATATCACCTATAACAAATATGCGATTCACAGATTTAAGAATATTTTTTTATTTATACTTGTCAAGCAAAGTTTTGTTTCAACAAAACTTTGCTTGCAACTGCCAGAAGCAGTTGTCAAGACAAACGACTTTGTCGTTTGCTTGCAAGTGCCAAAGGCAGTTGTCAAGACAAAGCTTCGCTTGACAAACACCGGAGTGTTTACTTGCAAGTGTAAAAATACACTTGTCAAGCAAATATTTTCGTGGTATATTTTCCATATAATATATAGGGAAGATGAGATGAGAGGTTGAGGAAATGGCACGAAAATGTGATGTTTGTGGTAAGAAGCCAATAGTAGGGTTCAAAGTAAGTCATTCTAACAGAAAGACGAAAAGAAGATGGCTGCCGAATCTTCATAAGATGAAAGTATTGGTGGATGGAAAAGTAAAAAAGATTAATGTATGTATGAAATGCCTTAAAGCAGGTAAAGTGGAAAAATATGTTCGGGTTTAAACGAAAGATGAGAGGTGGGAGGTTTATATGAATGGAGTAGCAACACAGAGAATGTCAGGTTGGCACCTAATATGGATGTTAATATCGTTGATAGTAGTGGCAATTGGCGGTATCACTGGTTTATACGGCTGGGTTTTTGGGCAAGCTGGGATGTTTGGTTCAACGCGTGAGATGACTATGGGTGTCTGTCTTGTCGGTTATCTCTACTTCGTTGGCATTACCACTGGTTTGTGTGTAATTGGTGCGTTAGGACATCTGTTTGGTTTTGACACCTATGAGCCAGCAACATCAAGAGCGGCCTGGTTAGCTATCATGTCTCTTTTGGCTGGTTTTTTCTGTATCCTGTGGGATTTAGGTCATCCCGTTAAAGCAGTCTTTCTGTTTATTTTTTCAGCAAATCTTTCTGCGCCTATAATGGGAATGGCTATATTCTACGCATCTTATGTTGCTTTTGCTGCCGTAGAATTTATACTGCTTATGCGTAAGAAATATGGAATAGCTGTTGTGTTTGGCGGAATAGCGCTTGTGCTTGATGTTATAGCAAGAGCAAATGTAGGTTTTGTGTTTGGTTCTGCTGCTGCCAGACCATTTTATGTTGGGCCGTTTCCTTCTTTCTTTTTCTTGGCTTTATCTATGACTTCTGGAATAGCCGTTTTTCTTTTGGCTACCACTTGGATTTCTATATTAAGGAAAAAAACTAATCCATCACTTATAAAGGTGGCTACAAAAGTGCAGATCGTGTCCCTGTGCGTAGTAGCATTGTTTTATATGTGGTACATACTAAGCGGCAAGTTCGGTCTTGTCCCAGGCAAATATGAAGCGGTAAAAGCATTATATGCAGGTCCTCTTTCCTTAAACTTCTGGTTGTTTGAGATAATCTGCGGGATTGTTTTACCTTTAATACTTTATGCTTCAGCTAAGGGAAAATCAGCAACAATTACATTTATTGCCTCTATATTGGTCATCGCCGGCACATATGTTGCTCATTACGATTTCACTATGGCAGGACAGATTGTTTCTGTACTGCATCCATTAGGTATGACCACAGAACATTCAACAATGTATCTGAGTTATACTCCAAAGATAGCAGAATGGCTTATTATCGCCGGAGGGTATGGCGTGTTATCCTTACTATTTTTGTTGGGTGAAGCAATATTCAAATTCCCAATCAGTGAAAAAGCAGAATAGCAAGGGGGGACAGTCCCCCT
>JAGMDW010000018.1 GCA_023128455.1 Desulfurellaceae bacterium | reverse complement strand
CACATCAACGATAGGTTTTGTTGCCTTTCGTTCCGAAGAAAGTTTCTTATATTTTTCCATATCACTTATTATTTCTGGTTGAATAAGCAAATTTGTTATTTCGTCAAATCTTTTTTTAATTTTTTTCACCTTAGATAACATTTTTCCTCCAATAAAACAGATCCTAAGGGGGGTCAGGTCTTCACATTTGACATTTTATTTTAGAATCAAAATCAAGCTCATCAGAATCTATCAGGAAATGTCAAATGTGAAGACCTGACCCCCCTCATAGACTTTCCTTTTTGTTTTTATCTTAAGATATTTATCTGCTTGTATAATAAGTCCATAAGCACCTTTTCCTTGAACATTCTCTATATCATCAACAGAGATGCACTGTAACGAGAAAATGGTTCTCCCTCCTTCGTATATTCTTTTCCTTCTAAACAGTAGTTTACCTTAATCCTTCTTTTCTTAGAATAATAGGCAATTAAAGAAACAATAATCTTTTCATCTCCGATTTCAATTTTTTTGGCTACAGCTATCGCTCCCGGCCTTTCTGCAGGAAAGAAACAAACATATCTCTTGCAAAATCCTTGCAAATACTTACACTCTCTTTCATCTCGGGCTAAGACAACCTTTGTTCCCGATGGCAACCTAAAATGCCTGCCTATTTCAAGTAAAATTGCATCGGATAATTCTATACTTTCCTCGTTTTTTAAAAGTTCTTTAAATCTATGTGAAAACACTTCTTCTGTTAAGATACATCCACCAGCATGGGGAAGATAACTCGCCATATTTAGTTTTTCTTTTAATTCTATTTGTCTTTTCATTCCCCTCCCCTGAATATCCAGACACCAATTTTCACTATCTTTATTTAGAAGTTTCTCTGAAAGCGGTCTCAATATTCTTATTCCTGTCTTCTTTTCTACAAGTCTAAATGTATTTTTGTTTTGTGTCATTGGTCTTTGTCCCAACACCTCACCGGTAGCAATAACATCCGCTCCTATTTCTTCCTTCAACTCCCTTGCTCTATTCATCATAAATATGCGACAATCTATACAGGGATTTGCCCCTTTCCCATAACCAAAACGAGGATGGAGTAATACCTTTTGAAAATAACAGTTTTTTGCATCTACAACTATTAATCTTATATCTTCTTCATCAGCAATATCCCTTATCTTCCGTTCTATTTCTCCATCTATTTCTCTTCCTATAAAGCCCGTATCTATAAATAAAGCAACCACCTCCCAGCCGTTTTTCTGCAGCAGTTTGCACGCAATTATACTGTCTAAACCTCCAGAAAATAGCACTATTGCCTTACGCATTAAGATATTCTATAACCTCTTCGTCTGTGAGTTGATGAAAATCTTCATAAAATGAACCTATGGCCATAAAGAAATCAGGTTTTTCCACCACCACTATTTCAACTATCTTCTCAAATTTTTCTACTACTTCTGGTGGCGCTACTGGCACGGCAACGATAACCCTCTTTGGTTTTTTCTTCTTTAAACTATTTATAACAGAAAGCATGGTAAGCCCGGTGGCAATACCATCATCCACCAAGATAACCTCTTTTCCCTGTATAGAAGGAAGTTTCCTTCCTTGACGATATTTCTGTATGTATTCTTCAATTTTTTTCTTTATTTCTTTTCTCTGTTGTTCAATATAGTCTCTATCATATTCTTCATAAACATTTATCTCCACATCGTCCCATTCACTCATCGCTCCAATAGCGTATTCAGGATTATAAGGTGCGCCAATCTTCTTTGAAATAACTACATCCATTGGAATATTCAACGCTTTCTTTGTCTCGTATGCTACAGGAACACCGCCACGAGGCAAAGCTAAGATAATGGCATTCTTTGTATCTATATCCATTTTCTTTAATAAACAAGCGAGAACTCTACCCGCTTCCTCTCTGTCTTCAAACATCTTCTTCTATGATGCATATATCTTTTAATTCTCTGAACATCTCATCATAATCCATTCCAAGCCCTACCAAAAATCCCTTTTCCACACGAAACAGAGAAAAATCCGCTTGAATATTTTCTTCTCTTCTCTCTAATTTATCTACCGCCACACACACCTTACAGGACACCGCCCCGTTTTTCTCTATATATTCTTTTAGATTCTTCATTGTCCTTCCCGTATCCAGTATATCATCAACAATCAAGCAATTCCTTCCTGCAAAATCCTTTTTATTTCTTTCCAGCCATTTTAACTCGCCACTTTCAGTGCCGGCATAACTTCTTACCCAAACAAAATCTGTATCAAATGGTATATGTAGTTTTGAGGTTAATATCTCAAAAAAGGGCTTGCCTCCTACCAGAGCATAAATAATAAGTGGATTTTTATCTGCATATTGTTTATCAATTATAGAGGCAATCTTATCTGCCTTTTGCATAATCTCTTTTCTGGAGATGAGTTTTTTCAATCTGAATGATTTCATTTTTCCACTATATCAATTTTTGCACCGCAGAAAGAACACTTGCCATCTTTAATATGATTTTCAAATACAGAAAATCCCTCCCGTTTGATGAGCAATTTATGACAACTGTAACAGTAAGTATTTTCTCCATCTCCTTCACCCGGCACATTTCCTAAATACACATATCTCAAACCTACCTGCAGCCCCATCTGTCTAATATTGATAAGCGTTTTGGCAGGAGTAGGAGGAATTTCTTGTAACTTGTATGCCGGGTAAAAACGGCTTATATGCCAGGGTATGCCCGGGTCAATATCCTTTATAAATTGGGCAATGCTGATAATCTGCATAGGATCATCATTCATATCAGGTATAACAAGCGTAGTCACCTCTACCCAGATATCTTTCTTTTTCATATATTCTATGTTTTCCAATACCGGTTTTAACCTTCCTCCACATACAGTATGGTAAAATCTCTCACTATAAGATTTTAAGTCAATATTTGCCGCATCCAAATAAGGCTGCATCATATCTATTGCCTCTTTAGTCATAAAACCATTTGTAACGAAGGTATTTTTCATCCCTTCCTCTTTGGCTAATTTCATTGTATCCAAAGCATATTCAAAAAAAATCGTAGGCTCGGTATAAGTGTATGAAATAGATTTACATCCATTTTCTTTTGCCTCTTTCACAATTTGCTCCGGGGAAAGGTCAAAGCCTATAATCTCTCCATTGTGTTCCTTTGGATATTGGGAAATCTCTGCATTTTGACAGTGAAGACAGGTAAAATTGCATCCCACAGTAGCAATAGAATAACATAAAGAAGCTGGTAAAAAATGAAAAAATGGTTTTTTCTCAATAGGGTCTATATGATTAGCAATTGCTTTTCCATAAACAAGTGTATACAATGTCCCTTTTCTATTTTCTCTTACCCCGCATACGCCTCTTTCCCCTTCCTTTATTACGCAGCGGTGATTACACAAATCACATCTTGCTTTATTTTCAGAAAGCTTTTTATAGAGCAACGCTTCTTTCATTTGCCCTCCTATAAATTTTTTACTGTATTGTCAAAAAAACCTCCAGCTTTTTGAAGGTTTTTACGGCAAATCGCAGATTTGTCAAAAAAACTAACCACTCTGTGATCTCTGTGGTTTCCATATTTAACAGTTTAACGGAATTAACAAATTTATCAACACTTTCTAATAATGAGATTGACTTTGACCAGAAAAACTCATTCTGCTATATTCATTTCATAGGAGCAGATGTGAATTTTCCACAAATCAAACAAGCTTTGTTAAAGACACTAAACAATTTCAAGCAAAGTCTTCCCATACTAATGGGCGTATTGCTTTTAATTGCTCTAATAAATACTCTCATCCCAAAAAATATATACGCTAAAATCTTTACCGGCAATGCATTTATAGACCCTTTTATTGGTGCATTAACGGGTAGCGTGTTTACAGGAAATCCTATAACGAGCTATATTATTGGCGGTGAGCTTTTAAAACAAGGCATCAGTCTATTTGCCGTTATAGCCTTTATACTCAGCTGGGTTACAGTAGGTGTTGTTCAACTGCCTATGGAAATACAGACATTGGGCAAGAAATTCGCCATTACAAGAAATATCATTAGTTTTATAACAGCCATTATAATATCTGTATTAGCAGTTTTTACATTAAGGTTGATACAATGAGGTTAAGTGGAAACATAATATTTTTATCTATTGTCATCATTATTTATTTAGCCTTAGGAATAGCAGATTTTAATCTAATGAAACTATCCATTTTCAACTTTGGAAAGCTATTCTTAAAAATTTTACCTATACTCTGTGTTGTTTTTGTACTGATATTTTTATCCAATCTATTTTTAAAACCCAAAGAAATAGCAAAGCACTTCGGTAAAGGCTCGGGTATCTTGAGCTGGATTATTACCATTGTCGGAGGAATAATATCAATGGGTTCTGCTTATATATGGTATATTTTCCTCAAAGACTTAAAACAAAAGGGAATGAAAACATCGCTCATCGTCGCTTTTTTATACTCTAGGGCAGTCAAAATACCTCTTCTTCCCATAATGATATACTATTTTGGTTATCCGCTTATTATAATACTCACCATTTATATGATTATCTTCTCTATAATTAATGGATTAGTTGTTGAAAGGATAGTTAAGTCCCCATAAACTTGGAAGAATTATTAGCCACAGATTAGCACAAATATACACAAATGAACATGAAGAAAAAAAAGTTGATAGTTGATGGTTAATAGTTGATAGAAAAGCCATAAACTAATTATTCTGAGGCAAAAGAAAGAATTATTAGCCACTGGATTTCTTCAGGATTAAGCGGATTTAAAAAAAATACCTATAAAGAAAAATAAAATTATTTATTTATATTGATCCGTTTTAATCATAGTAATCCCGAAGCTGAAAGAAAAGAATTATTAGCC
>JAGMDW010000179.1 GCA_023128455.1 Desulfurellaceae bacterium | reverse complement strand
GCATATATAGCCACATTTCCAGAGCCAGAAATCGTTACCTTCATACCATCAAACGATTTTTTATGAGCTCTCAACATTTCATCCATAAGATACACCAAGCCATATCCTGTAGCCTCCGTTCTTACCTGACTTCCGCCCCAATTCAGCTTTTTTCCGGTTATAACACCTGCTTCAAATTTGTGAGTTAATCTCTTGTACTGACCAAACAAGTAACCTATTTCCCTGCCTCCAACTCCTATATCTCCTGCTGGAATGTCTGTTTCCTCTCCTAAGTGTTGATAGAGTTCTGTCATGAATTTCCTACAAAAACGCATAACTTCCCGGTCTGATTTGCCATGTGGGTCAAAGTCAGAACCGCCCTTGGCTCCACCCATAGGCATTCCCGTTAAGGCATTCTTGAAGATTTGTTCAAATCCAAGAAACTTTACAATTCCCAGATAAACGGATGGATGAAATCTCAATCCTCCTTTATAAGGACCTAAAGCATTGTTAAATTGAACACGAAAACCTCTGTTGATATGCATCTCACTTTTATCATCTTCCCATAAGACCCTGAATATAATCTGGCGGTCAGGTTCACAAAGACGCTCAATAATTTTATAGTCACAAAATTCAGGATGCTTAGCAAACACCGGTGGAAGTGAAGATAAAACCTCTCTTACTGCCTGGTGAAATTCAGTTTCCCCAGGATTGCGACTCGTTACCTCCTTGTAAATAAATTCCAATTTCTCATTATTACCAAACATAAATTACCTCCTAAAAAAATTTCAGATGTATGAGATGTGAGACACTCATTATATAGATTTGCGAATATCATGTCAATTTTCGAATTGCATTTTTGTGTGATTACTATTTAAAAGCTTTGATTTAGGAATTTTCGACATTGTGCCTTTATTATTGTTGGGTAAAGATATAAACCCGAGGAGTTATACTCTTTCAAAATATGAGCACGAATTTTCCGATGAACCCTTAATCAGTCTTTGATGTTTCATTGCCTTGCTCCAAATTCATATCCTTTTGAGGGATTTCATACACCAGGTTATATGATATCACCCGTTTGTCCCATAATATCATACGTTCCGATTCTCACCTGATGAAAAACTCAGAAATTCATTTTGAGCTTGCTCCAGTGCTATCAATCTTTTGATTCTTCTTAGTTTAATTCCCAGCTTAGAAGTAATGGGTTTAAGTAGATTGAAAGTCTCTTCTCTTTTGACTAATATCTCTTGAGGTAGAGATTCAATATTTTCTGCGAGTTTCAAGAATTGCTCTGGAAATTCAGACACGAAATTTGTAGGTTTTGCTAAATGGTGGTTTAATATAAAACCGGAATGGTGTTCTACCCATAAAATTACATAAGGGTAATAAGGTCTTTCATCTTTTTCTTGTACTCCCTGGGGAAAATAAAAGAAATCAATCTCCCAAATTCTTTGACGCCGAGGAATTATTCTCTTGATTTCTTCCAAACGATTTGCATCGATGGGTTTTGCAATAATTCCCACTTTTTCTAATGGCAATGGTTCTAACCATTTATCCCTCCATCTTAAGCCATCTTTTTCTTTCCTGGGCACTCGAACTAAATATTGATTTTCCATAGGAGGAGTAAGCATCTCGGGATCATTTTTAAAGCGTAGAGAAACATTGATTGCCTGGCGTAAAGCCACGGTTAGATATTTTGCCTCTTCACTAGTTAAATACCAGGGATGATAACCAGGTTGATAATTCCTAAATAGCGGCCATGAATTATGCCCTCTGAATTTTAACTCAAGTGTTTTTATTACTTGAGAATCCTGCTTCTGTAAAAATCTTTTATCTTCAAATGAAACCATCAGGCATTTTTGAAGATGAAGTACATCCGTAGAAGGTGGAGAAACCTCTCCTGATTGAACTTTTAAATATCCTTCTAACCCCTCAGTACCCAGATAAACAGCTAAAGCAAAATGTTCACCTGCTTTTCCCATTATACAACAATAACCGCTCTCACCACTTACCGGATTTTGAACTCCAAATATATCAGAATCCCACATCCAGCTCCAGCATTCTATTTTCTTAAATTCTATTGCTACATCATATAGGTCTTTCCATTCTTGAATAGATGGTGGATTATTGTTCATTTTTAACACCTCCGCACTATGTTTTTGATATGTTGAGGGGCAATTTCACTTAACGAAATCGGTGTATGCGAAGTGCGAGGCGAAATCGAGCATTTTGGTGAGGGCATCAGCCCGAACTGCGTACACCGTGCTATGTGAAGTTGCCTGTTATTCTCT
>JAGMDW010000178.1 GCA_023128455.1 Desulfurellaceae bacterium | reverse complement strand
ATACACTTCTTGTAATTTATCATTTAATATTCAAATTAATCCCTACATCCTTTCTTGCCTACTCTTACCCCATACTTCTCGTATTTGAACTATTTGTATACACGTTCCCTATAATCTATTCTGTCCATAAACACTATTTGCTCTTTAAAATCTACTTTCAGTATCATTCTTATTCTACCAACTCTTATTCTGTGGCAACCTTCCCATTTCCCTTTCATTTTCTTTACATCAATGTTTTCATCCAAGCCCTTAGAATAATTGATAAATTTCTCTATAAGCAAATGTATCTCGGTGTCCTTTATTCTTTCCTTTCTTACAAATTTATCTGCGGATTTGCTTAATTCTATTTTCCACACTATATTATTTCTTTAAAGTTAAAGTTCTTACTGCTTCTGTTGAAGGTTTTTCATAGTCTCTTTCTATTTCCGCTTGTTCCTCATCAGAGATGTATGGTGCAAATAATAATCTTAATTTTACTATTTCCTCTTCCAAGACATCTCTCACTGCACCTTTTACTATATTTTTTAACTTAGTTTCATCAATAGCCTCAAGTTTCATCTTCAGTCACCTCCTTTTTCGCCTCATCAACCATTCTAACCTATTTCCTTTTGGAGTCCACCCTTAAGGGTTCACTCCAATTTTTCCATTTTTATTTTTTAGGATTTCCAATGCTATGTTCTTCTTCTCTGGTTCTGTTTTAGAATAGGCATATATAAACACATTTGTATCCACAAAAGTTTTATCTTTCATATATTTCTTCTCTTTTAAATTTCCACTTTTTGGTATCAATTTGTATCTGGTCGGCCAAGATTTCTTTTTCTACATCCTTCACAGTTTTATAGCTTATTTTCTGCTTGTATTTCTTTATAAGTAATTCGTAAAAATCAATCAATTCCTTTTTTGCCTCTTCAGGCAATATATCAACGTCAACTTTTTGCTTTGTTGTCTGCATAAAAACCTCCAGTTTTTACGGCGCAAATCTACGATTTGTGTCATATAAACTCCTTCCAATTTACTTTTGCAAGATATACACATTAAGCGACTTTTTAAATACAACATTATTTGAGTTATTTCCTCTTTTTATCTCTTTGATTCTTGAATCTCGTCTTCTATTTTTGTCAGTATATAAGGAATTTTTCCAATGACCTTTGTTTTTCAAGTGTATTAAAAAATCTCTTAACAATCAGTATAATTGTCATAAAATTCCTAACTTTATTAAGATGTTCATACTTTCAATTATAAACTCCTCTAAAGAAACTTCTTTTTCTAAAGAAAGATGAAGTTGTGAATTTTCAACAGGATGTTTATGATAAATACCTCCTTCTTTATCAACCCCTTAAATCCTATTTTTGCCAATTATTAATGCCAGATTAATCTTTTCCTTTGTGGAATTGAGATATACCTGGATAAACACATCAAAAGAAAATCCAACTCTGCAAAGCACGGTTACATCTGTGTAATCTAATGAAAGAATATCTAATCCATATTTTGAGGATACTTTATTTATCTCTTGTAAAAAATCCTCAATGCTCATATTTTTTGAGCTTTGTTAACTTTTTCTCTAAATATTTTATACCAGCAATAGCGTGTTCCCATTCCATAGAATCGGATTCAACTTCCCATGAAAACCCCTTTTCTTTCACTACATTTTTATTTTCGAATTCTTCAAAAGGCATAGCATATTTTTTCTTCATTCTTTCATCTGTTAGTCTGTAAATTACTAACTTTCTTTTATAATTGTAAACCAAAGATTCCATTATTTCCTTTTCGGAAATATCTTCTATAGCTTTAGCATTACGTTCCATAAATTTTTACCTCCATACCTCCAATCCAAAGTTTATTATATCATAAAGATAAAGTTTGCG
>JAGMDW010000177.1 GCA_023128455.1 Desulfurellaceae bacterium | reverse complement strand
ATTGCAAAATTAAAGGGAACAGAATCCGCACTCATCTTTAATTCTGGTTATCAGGCAAACACAAGCCTAATACCTGCAATTGTAAAAAGGGGAGATGTTATAATTTTTGATAAACTCTGTCATGCCAGCATAGTAGATGGTGTTCTGTTATCAAGGGCAGAATTTAAACGTTATTCACACAACAATTTGAGTGAGCTTGAGAAAATACTAAAAGAGTCAAAGAACAAAAGGAAAATCATTTTAACAGAAAGCGTTTTCAGTATGGATGGAGATTTAGCGCCATTAAGAGAAATTGTAGAGTTGAAAGAAAGATACGGTGCTATTTTATTCGTGGACGAGGCTCACGCAACGGGTATATTCGGAGGTGGAGCAGGTCTTATAAGGGAAATGGGATTGAAGGAAAGAGTAGAGTTTCAAATGGCAACCTTTTCAAAGGCATTTGGGAGTTTTGGAGCATATGTTTGCTGTTCTAAAAAGATAAGAGATTTTCTCATAAATAGGGCGAGAGGATTTATATACTCTACGGCTTTGCCCCCTAATGTCGTTGCTGCGTCAAAAGAGGCGGTAGATATCGTATCCCGAAATCCACAAATGGGCAAAGAATTACTCAAGAAAGCCGCAAGTTTTAGGAACTTATTAAAACAAAGAGGATTAAATACCTTAAATTCATGTAGTCAAATTATCCCTATAATCTGCGGAAGCGAAGAAGATACCCTACTTTTAAGTGAAAAACTTTTTGAAAATTCCATATTTGTTCCTGCGATAAGACCTCCCACGGTGCCAGAGAATACATCAAGGCTGAGAATAAGTTTAACCTTGAAAACACCAATGGATTCAATTGAAAAAGTTGTTCAGATGATAGGGGAGTGGTATGAAAAAAATCGTTATATTTCCCGGATGGTCACTTAAATGTTCCATGTTTGAAAAATTTTTAAAAGGGATGGATGTGTGTCCTATAGAACTGTTCCACTCTAATAGGGATTTTTTTCAGAATATAGATGTGAAAATGCCGAAAGATTGTATCATATTGGGATTTAGTTTGGGGAGTTTAGTTGCATTATCAAAGCATGGAGATGCAGAGAAACTCATTCTTATCTCTCCCTTTGCAAGGTTTTTGGAGGACAAGAATTATCCGGGTATGAAAAAGGCAAATTTAAGAGCTATGACAATTTTAGCAAGAACAGATTTGGGAAAGGCATTGTCAATGTTTTACAGTTTTACAGAATTTGAAGTGGAATTAGAGAAAAAATTTAAAAAAGAATATATCCAAAATTGTATAAAAGGTTTAAATTTTTTACAAAAGGCAGATGAAAGGGAAACTTTAAAAGAAATAGATGTGGATGTTCATATATTCTTTGCAAAGGATGATAATTTCATTAAAAAGGAACAGATAGATTACCTTAAAAAGAATCTAAAAAAATGCTATATGCACGAGTTTTTCGGTGGGCATTTCTTTTTCTTAAAGGATAAAAGGTTTGAAGGTGAACTCAAACATGCCATCCAGGATTAGTATAAAAAAAAGATTTTCCTTGGCGAGTGAGCATTATGATGAGCATGCGGTTGTGCAAAATAATATATCCCATGAGCTATCAGGGTTGGTAGATAATGGATATTATGAAAATGTGCTGGAGATAGGCACAGGAACAGGTCTTCTCACAGGATTCTTAACTTCAAAGATAGATTTTAAAAATTTCTTTTCTCTGGATATATCCTATCGGATGATAGAGATGGCAAGAAAAAAATTTAAACATATTCATTTTTTTACAGCAGATGGGGAAGAGATTCCAATAATTTCCAGATTTGATTTAATAGCGACATCATCAACATTACAATGGTTTTTGAATCCCAAAGAAAGTATGCCAGACTTGTTTAATCTTTTTAAAAAAGATGGGATATTCTTATTTTCTGTTTTTGTTAAAGGAACATTTAAAGAACTTATAGAAGCTGTAGAAAAAACGGGTTTCGGCTCTTACTTTCCATTGAGGGATTCATCATTTTACCTGAGGATAATAGAGAAATTCTTGAATGTTGAGTGTTATTACGAGAAAAGCTACGATATATATTACAAAACAGCTATGGATTTTTTAAAATCCATAAAGATGACAGGTGCAAACTATACATTGAATAAGAATCCAAAAATATCTAATTTTTTCGAATTTCTAAGATTTATTGATAATAACTTTAGAGAAGATGGAAAGATTAAGATAACTTACAAATCCTTGTTTGTCCGTGCAAGGAAGCCGTCAATAAATAAATAACCCCACCACCACCGCAAGCAGAGGGTATTATTAGATATCATTCCGCCCCCGCATCGGTATGCGGGGTGACATTGTTTCACGAGGACAACA
>JAGMDW010000176.1 GCA_023128455.1 Desulfurellaceae bacterium | reverse complement strand
TTTTTCTGTCATTCCCGCGAATGCGGGAATCCATTACAATTAGCATCATCAATATTTGTAAATAATTCATCTTTAACTGTGCCCACGACGAGAAGCGAATATGAAAGCCAAAATTATGGTGAGAATCAACCAGTCCCTGCCAATGACAATCACTGCCAGAGGTGAATAATTTCCGTAGGGAGCAGCAAATTCTTTCAACAATGTGCTTATGAGTATTATGATCAAAACAAAAGGCGTAATAAATTTTATAGAATAATCCCAGATTGAAGGAAGCCTCCAGATGCCAACAGTATTAATATGTTCACGCAGCAAAGATGCCTTATAAACCCAGCCTATCAAAAGGCATTCCAGAATACCAGCCAAAACAAGTCCATAGCTGGTAATAAAATGATCAACAATATCCAACCAAAATAATCCACCCTGGGTAGCAAAGGTAAGACTTCCAAAAAAACACACAATACAAACCACAGATACAACAACTTTTCTTGGATAATGAAATTTATCAATAATACTTGATGTAAAAGCCTCCAGGATAGATATAGAAGAAGAAAGTCCGGCTATCACCAGAGAAGCAAAGAAAAGAATACCAAAGACTTTTGAAAAAACAGGAAGAAGACTTATCGCTTTAGGATAAGCCACAAAGGCAAGACCTATAGATTGAGTAACAACTTCATTAAACGGTTTTCCAGTAGACTGAGCCATATATCCTAAAACGGAAAACACGCCTAAACCCGTAAATATAGAAAAAAAGCAATTTGCAAAACCAATGGTTACAGAATCCCTCACTATTTTAGCCTTTCTTGGTAAATAAGAGGCATAGGCTATCATTATCCCAAAACATAGACTTAAGGTGAAGAAAATTTGAGAGAAAGCATCCATCCACACCTTAATATCCTTTAACCTGCTGAAGTCTGGTTTTAGATAAACACTCAATCCTTCTTTTGCTCCTGGAAGCCTGATACTCCACAAAACGAGCACAAAGGTAATAAAAAACAAAACGGGTATGAATATTTTATTGGCTCTTTCCAATCCCTTTTCCACACCTAAGGTTACAATCAACCAATTCAAAAACCATATCAAAGCCAGCGAAACTAAAATGGGACTTCTTACATTTCCAATCTCAAAAGGACCTTTGCTCATTGAAAGAAATTGTTTAAAAAAGAAGGTATCTGGGTCAGAACCCCAGGATAGATCAAAAGAAAAAAAGAAAAAACTAAGACACCAGGCAATAATTACTGAATAATATAAAACAATACCAAAATTAACAAATATCACCTGCCACCAACCCAACCATTCCCAATTCTTGCTCACAGAAGCAAAACTTATAGGAGCAGAACTTTTTAATTTATGACCTAAGCCCAACTCCAAAATCATAAGGGGCACACCTACGAGCAAAAGGGCTACGAAATAAGGTATAAGAAACGCACCTCCTCCATCTTTATAACAGAGATATGGAAATCTCCAGATATTACCCAATCCGATAGCCGAACCAACAGCCGCAGAAATAAAACCAATATGGGTCTGCCATTGAGGACGAGGCGGAGTATCTTTCATAAAACGTATTATAATGAAGTTAGTCTATTTGTAAATTTACAATTCAGATAAAAATCATACTTTGTTTAACCAAACTCACAGCAAAAGTGAAGATATAAACAATAAAGCAAGAAGAGCAACAAGGAATAAAGATATCCTAATTATAAACCTTTTTGCAACAACTTTCTCATAATATCTTCTAGGCCCGATATCCAAAACAAGCGTGGCAAATAGGCTTCCTGCCATCAAACCCAAAACATTTTCAAAAGTTAAAATCATAGAGCTTACAGCGCTTGATGGATAAAGGACAAATGAAATGCCCGTTGCCACTGCCGGTGGAAGGAGGGCGGCAGCGATTGCCACTCCAGCAACAACCTCAGGAATTCCTTTGCATAAAGCCAAAATTGAAGCAAAACCAAGCAATAAAGCCATGAAAATATAAACGGTGCTTGAACTCATTCTTGCAAGTATTTCTGGTGTTAGTGAAAGTTCTGTAAAAAAAGAAGCAAACAATGTAATAACATATGACAATGCCATTACCGCTAAAAGCAAAACGATAAGATTTCTAATGCCTCTAAAAGCATTTTCTTCTATTCCTACCGCAGTATTTATTGCAAATACATAGATTGGACCTATAAGCGGAGAAAGCAACATGGCTCCAATTATCACTGCCATGTTATTCATAAACAGACCAATAAGAGCAATTATACCGGCAATAGATGTCAGAGCAATTTTGCTAATATCTAATCTAAGATGAGGTTTGGTAGAATCTAAAAGTTTTTCAACAGGAGTCTTTTCTTTAATCTTCTCCTTTGAAATACTAACCTTTTTTTCGGCACGCTTTAAAACAGATGAAACTATAAAATCTGGAGTGTAAACTTC
>JAGMDW010000175.1 GCA_023128455.1 Desulfurellaceae bacterium | reverse complement strand
CGGTAAAAATCTTTGATTTGTGTCACAAAATCCGCCTTTAAGGATTTTACGACCAAATCTTTGATTTGTGTCATAAAACTTCCTTATCTAAATCAAAAATCATGTTATCCCATGCTGCTAAAACTTTTGTATTAAATTGTTTTGAAATTCTCTCCGCCCACTCCCATGGTTTTGCTCGTAAAAGTGTCATGCCAAAGTGATTGAGAATCAATATTTTCGGTTTATATACGGAGAGATATTTCTCCACATCATGAATGCATAGATGATAAAAACCCTGTCTTGGCTCTTTAAAAACAGTATTCATAATAACCACATCACCCTGAAAGATCTGCGGTAATTCGTCAAACCATAATGTATCTGCAATATAGGATATGGTATATCTTTCGCTTTCTATTATAACACCAAATGTCTGAGGGGGGTGAATGAATTTCAGAGGAGTATATAGAGAAATGTTATCTATTTTGTATTTTCCTTCTTGTTTTAACCTTATTATATTTTTCACAGTGTTTTTGCAGTATTCCAGAATTACAGAGTCTTCATCTATAGCATCTGGAGGTGCGAAAACTATACCTTTCTTCTTTCTGGCTCCCTCTGTCATCGCTACAATGATACTATTTATATCCGCACAGTGGTCCAGGTGTCGATGAGAGATGAAAATAGCCTTTAATTTTCTTATGCTTATACCCATATTCGCTGCTTTTACTAAAGCTCCCGGCCCGGGGTCGATAACGAATATCTTGCCATCCAATTGAAACCATAGGCCGCCTGACGCTCTCACCTGTGAAAAGACAACAATTCTTCCTCCCCCGGTACCAAGAAACACAATTTTGTCTCGTTTATCTTCAAAGGGTTTACGCTTTTTCCTCATATTCAGCAAATGTAAAATTTCTGTTTACATGAACAATTCTTGCCCATAATCTTTCATGGGGAGGAACAGATGAAGGAATAAGAACGACTACATATTCTTTAGAAACACCTTTTCTATAAGCTTTTCCGTCTATTACAACCTTTGTGGGTTCTGTAATTAGCTCTACCCTCTTTCCCTCTAAGCTTTTTCGGAATGCGTAATTTTTTAAAGCAATTATCCTTCGTATGATCTTGCTTCTGTTCTTCGCTATTTTTCCGTTTATCTCTCCTTTGATTGATGCTGCTGGTGTTTTCTCCCTTTTTGAATAAACAAAAACATGCGCATATTGAAGAGGTAAACTTTTAACAAATGCCTCCTCCTCCTTAAAGTCTTCATCTGTTTCTGTAGGAAATCCTACGATAATATCTGTGCCTAATGCAATACCCAGTTTATTTAACCTCCAGGCAATATTGTAGTAATCCTCTTTTTTGTAAGGTCTGCCCATCAGTTTCAAAATTTTTTCACTGCCACTCTGTAAGGGAATATGCATGTGTTTGACAATCCTTTTGCTTTCTTTCAGAATATTTATCAATGAATCATCTATATATACCGGCTCAATAGAACTTATGCGAATTCTAAACTCACCATCCATTTGCTCGATAAGCTGGAGGAGTTTTTTAAAGCCAAAACGGTAACTACCGATATTTGTTCCTGTAAGTACAATTTCTTTATGACCAGATTCTATTAAACATTTGATTTCTTTTAGGACATTTTCTATACTTTTGCTTCTTTCTTTTCCTCTTACCATGGGAAGAATACAGAATGTACAGTGAAAATTACAGCCCTCTTCTACTTTGCAAAATGCACGGGCTCTATTGCCGAATCGACAGAGAACAGATTCATCCACATAAGACTTAGAATAATCATCGGCAAATATACCACTTTCACCGTTCATCGCTCTCAAAATGAAATCTGGCATTTCATGTTTGTAAGAATGCCCTAAGATGAAATGAACGCCTATCTCTTTCAGCATTTCTCTTTCTCTCTGCATATAAGAGGGGCAACCTAAGACGATAACCTTTGCCTGTTTGTTATTTTGGAGCGCTTTTTTGGCAAATAGTCTTGTCTCGTAAGCCGCTCGTGAGGTTACACAGCAGCCATTGATCACATACACATCTGCCTTTTCCTTAAATGAGGTAGAATAAAAGCCTTCCCCCTCACATTTATCCATCATACACATTGTTTCATACTGGTTTACCTTACATCCTAAAGTCGTGAAGGCTACCTTTATTTTCAGATCACGCCCTTTGTGGAGGGAATAGTGTCCCCCTCTATTCTTACCGCTTGCTTTAAAGTTAAGGAAAATGCTTTAAATGCAGATTCAATGATATGATGAGCATTCTTTCCATGTAAACCATCTATATAAAGATTAATCAATGCGTTGTATGAAAAAGCACGAAAAAATTCCTCTATTATTTCTATATCCATACTCCCTAATTTTCCGTTTACGCTCAAATTATAATAAAAGTACGGTCTTCCTCCGATATCTATACTGCACAGTGTCAATGCATCATCCATGGGAACGACGGAAGATGCAAACCTCTTTATCCCTCTCTTTTCACCCAATGCTTTTAAAAAGGTTTTCCCCAAAACTATACCTATATCTTCTATAATGTGGTGAAAATCTACTTCTATATCGCCTTTTGCCTGAACCTCTAAATCAAAGTTGCCATGTTTGGCTATGGTTTCTAACATATGATTAAAAAAGCCTACAGGGGTAGAAATCTCTGCCTTTCCGCTTCCATCTATACATAGGCTTATCTCTACTTCCGTTTCCTCTGTTTTTCTGGAAATTCTCGCCTCTCTTTTCATAAAAATTCTCCTTCAGAATTTTTACGGTAAAAATCTTTGATTTTTATCATTACCTACTCCTTTCTACGATCAAATCAGCTATATCTAAAAGTTCTCTTGCTTTTTCCCCCCATATTGTCAGCTGTTCTTGTCCTTCTTCCACCAGTTTTTTGGCAATTTGCTTCGAATTCTCTATACCGTAGACTTTAGGGTAAGTCAAAATATTTTCTTCTTCCCCTACATCTAATACATCATCTATGATTTGAAAGGCAAGGCCAATTTTTTCTCCGTAAGTCTTGAGTCTATGTAGCTCATCGCTATTGCAATTACCTAATATTCCGCCAATTATTGGGCATATAGTAATAAGTTTTTGTGTCTTGTGGGTATGGATAAAATTGACCATCTCTTTTTCATCTTCCACTTTTATTTTCTTTTTAGCAACAAGGATATCTGCCGCCTGTCCACCTACCATTCCCCATGGACCTGAAGCATGACTTGTTTCCTTTATTATCTCTAATACATTCTCTTTACTTGTAACTCGTAAACCTTTGTCAATCATTATTTCATAAGCGAAAGTGCCTAATCCGTCGCCAGCTAAAACGGCTAATTCTTCTCCAAATACCTTGTGGTTGGATGGTTTCCCTCGTCTATAATCATCATTGTCCATGGATGGTAGGTCATCATGAATGAGAGAGTAAGCATGAATTAGTTCTATAGATGCAGCAAAAGGTAATCCAATTTCATAATTGGAAAAGAGTTTCACTGTAGAGAGAACAAGAGCTGCTCTTATTTTTTTCCCCTCCGTAAAAACTGTATATTTCATTGCTTCATTAAATAGAGGAGGATAAAAAACATTTTCCTGAAAGATTTCTTCTAAATATTTGTTTACCTTATTCTTGTATTTACTGAGAAAATCAAGATTTAAATTCTTCAAGATTAATTTCTCCTTCTTTTTGAACGATAAGTTTTATCTTGTTTTCTACCTCTGTAAGTTTCTTTTGACAAAAAGCAGAGAGTTTCATTCCTTCTTCAAACAATCTTAAGGCTTCATCTAAGGATGTATCTCCTTTTTCTAATATTCCCGCTATTTCTTCCAATCTCTTCAGTGCTTCTTCAAAACCAATTTTTCCCATAAATAAACCTCTTTAAAATCAGTTTACTCTCAATTATTTTCATAGTAGATTATATTACAATATTATAATAAAGGCAAAGAAGTCAATTGTATATTCATGGCATAGGAACTGAATAAGTCTTTGACTTCCTGTTTTAAAATTGCTATTTTTAAATTGTGGATGTCATTTTAATTCTTATCATCATTTGCTGTGTTTTTATAGAAGCTATTTCATCTGGAACGGAAATAGGTATTATTTCTGCCAATTCATTAAAATTAAACATCCTTTCTCGGAAAGGGGTCAAGGGTGCTCAGCTTATAAAAAACTACCTTAAAAACCCCGCCAAACTCCTCTCCACTACCCTTTCTATAACAGATATCAGTGTTGTTACTTCAACCAGTATAGCCACATACCTCATGACAAAATATTTAGGTGAAGGACAGGGATTGTACTCTATACTCATCATTTCCCCTATTATCTTGCTGGGTGGGGAATTGATACCTAAGAGTTTATTTAGAAAATTTCCCATTTCTTTGTCTGTGAAGAGTGTGTATTTTTTGCATATTGTGGGAAAAATCCTTTCGCCATTCATCTTTTGTGTGTCTGTAATTGCCAATACACTTTTAAAACTTATGCCGGCAAGCTTTTTCAAGAAGCACAAAGTATCTCGAAGAGATTTCAAAACATTGTTGAACAGTAAATATATCAAAGATGAAATAAGCTTTGAAGAACACAAATTTTTAAAGCATATATTCGAATTTGGGGAAGAATATACCAGAGAAATAATGGTGCCTTTGGTTAAGGCAAAGCTGGCAAAGGAAACCTCAACTATTGAAGAGATGATAGAACTGGTGAAAGAAACAGGATTTACTCGTTTTCCTGTATATAGAGAAAGAATAGACAATATTGTAGGTATAGTAAATATTTATGATTTAATCCATACAGTAGATGAAAAAGAAAATATTAAGAAATTCGTTCAGCCTGCTCAGTTCTTCTCCGAATATATGCGGGTAGATGATTTGTTTTATAAGATGAAAAAAGATGGTATTTTTATGGCGATGATTGTGGATGAATATGGAGGAATAACAGGCATGGCTACTATTGAAGACTGTGTGGAAGAAATTATGGGTGAAATTGAAGATGAATACGATAAATCGAATTTGTACTTCCGCATCCAAGGAAAAGATAAGTATATAATTGACGCAGATGCAGAAATAGATAGAATTAACGAGGATTTAAAACTAAATATAAAAAAAGAAGAAGATTATGAAACCATAGGAGGTTTTGTAATAAAAAGGCTGGGTTATATTCCCCAAAAAGGTGAAATACTATCTACAGACAGATGCGATTTTACTGTCTTAGATACAGACGGACGGAAAATAAAAAAGATCTTATTAAAAAAAATACAATGATAGCAAAAATTTTATTTGTTCTGTTTTTGATGGTTCTACTTATAATAGTGTCAAAGCAATTAAGATTTACCCCTAAAAAAAGGAATCATGTGGAGAAGTTGGTGCAATGTGCCAACTGTAAAACCTATATTTCTGGATCTCGAGCTATAAAGAGATATCACTCTAACGAAACCATCTATTTCTGTTCAAACAAATGTGAAAGGGAGTATAAACAAAAGCGTAAGGGGGAAAAGAAATGAAATTCTTTATGGATACGGCGAACATAGAGAGAATAAGGGAATATGCGGAGTTGGGAATTGTAGATGGAGTGACCACAAATCCTTCATTAGTAGCCAAAGAAGGAAAGAATTTTGAAGAAGTAATCAAAGAAATATCTTCTATTGTAAAAGGTCCGATTAGTGCAGAGGTGCTCTCTTTAAATACGGAAGGAATGATAGAAGAGGCAAAAAAACTGGCGAATATCGCTCCTAATATAGCGATAAAGATACCCATGACCAAAGAAGGAATAAAAGCCACTTATATACTTTCTCAGAAGGGAATAAATGTGAATATAACTTTGGTTTTCTCGCCTTCGCAGGCCTTGCTTGCAGCAAAGGTTGGCGCCAAATTCGTGAGTCCATTTATAGGAAGACTGGATGATATCAGTCATATTGGAATGGATATTGTGAGTTCGATAAGGACAATTTTTGACAACTATGATTTTCAAACAGAAATTATCGTTGCCAGTATTAGGCATCCCCGACACATAGTAGAGGCGGCAGAATTAGGAGCAGATATCGCTACTGTTCCTCCTGCGGTTTTAGAGAAAATCTTTCATCATCCCTTAACAGACATTGGAATTGAAAGATTTCTGGACGACTGGAGAAAAGCATTTGAAAAATAAAAAGATATTCTTGGCTACAAAAAACAGGCATAAAATAGAAGAGTTACAGGCATTGCTCTCTCCATTTGGATGGCAAACAATAGATGCATCATCTTTGCCTCATGAGGTAGAGGAAAATGGTAAAACATTTTGCGAGAACGCAATATTCAAGGCAAAATTTTATGCGGATAAATACAATATGACAGTACTTTCGGATGATTCGGGGTTAATGGTAGACGCCTTGGGCGGGAAGCCAGGTATATTCTCATCAAGATATGCAGGTAATGATAAAAAAAATAGAGAAACTCTTCTGAAAGAAATGGAATATTTGAAAAATCTAAACGAAAGGAAAGCGCATTTTGTGTGTTGTATTGCTATAGTTACTAAAAAGGGAAAAATTTACAGCATAGAAGAGATATGTGATGGATACATTGCATTTAAAGAAAGAGGGAATGGAGGATTTGGATATGATCCTATATTTATGCCAGAGGGTTGGAACAAAACATTTGCCGAAATACCGAAAATAAAAGAAGAAATCAGCCATCGGGCAAAAGCAATGAAAAAAGCAATAAATCTTTTGAAAAGGATAGAGAATGAAATCTAAGCTTATCGTTATTTTTTTCATATTGTTATTCTTATCAGTAGCAGGTGCTGAAAATCTAAAGGAAAAACTTAAAACGAATAAAATACCCATTCATATTACATCCAACAAGCTTATCGCTTGTAGCAGCAAAGGGAAATATATCTTCACGGGTAATGTAACGGGTATAAGAGGAGAAGTAACAATCAATGCAGACAAGATGGATGTTTACAAAAGCAAAAAAACAGAAGATATAGAAAAAATTGTGTGTATGGGGAATGTTGTTGTAAAAAGACCCAATGAGGTGGCAAAAGGTGATAAAGCCACTTATATAGATAGTGAAGAAAAAATTATCTTAGAAGGAAATGCTTCTGCTAAGCGGATGGGAGATGAGTTGAGAGAATTATATGGTGAAAAGATTACTATCTTTTTAAATAAGGATTATGCTGTGGCAGAAGGAGGAAAAGAAAAGGTAGAGGTAATTATCTATCCCAAAGAAAAAAAGCATGATTAGAACAAGATTCGCCCCCAGCCCCACTGGTAATTTACATATTGGAAGTCTACGCACAGCTTTGTTTAATTTTCTGCTTGCTAAACACGAAGAGGGAAGCTTTCTTTTGAGAATAGAGGACACAGATCGAATTCGCTCGAAAAAAGAATTTACAGAAGATATCATAGAATCTTTAAAATGGGCAGGGTTAATGCCCGATGAGATGCCTATCTTTCAATCACAGAGATTAAATATATATAAAAGTTATGCGGAAAAATTGATTGCAGAAGGTAAAGCTTATAGGTGTTATTGCACCAAAGAAAGATTGGACAAAACAAAAGAAGAACAGAAAAAAAGGGGAGAAAGGCCACATTATGACGGTCATTGCAGAAATATAAAACAAATTTTAGACAAACCTTTTGTAGTAAGGATAAAGTTGCCTCAGGAAGATATAGTTTTTGAGGATATCTTGAGAGGTGAAATTAGCTTTAGATATTCAGAATTTGATGATTTTATCATCATGAAATCGGATGGTTCTTCCATGTATAACTTTGCCAATGTAATAGATGACTCTGAAATGGGAATAACGCATGTTGTAAGGGGAGATGATCATTTAACCAATACAGCCAGGCAAATTGTTCTGTATAGATTACTCAATCTTAAAGTACCTCAATTTATACATATACCGCTGATTATGGGAGAAGATAAAACCAGGCTTTCCAAAAGACATGGAGCAAAATCTGTTTTAGAATACAGGGACGAAGGATATATGAAAGAGGCATTGATAAACTATCTATCGCGCCTTGGATGGTCATATGGAGACAAAGAAATATTTTCTTTAAAAGAACTTGTAAAATATTTTGATATTAAACATCTACATCTATCTTCTGCCATATTCAATCCAGGAAAGCTTCTGTGGTTAAATGAATATTATTTGAGGACATTACCTTCAGAAAAAATATATGCCTACAGCAAACCTTTTATAGAAAGATTATTTTTAAAAGAAAACATTAAACAAGAATTTAATGAAGTATATGTAAAAAAGGCGATGGATACGGTGCGTATAAGAACTCAAACCTTAAAAACGCTGGCGCATGATATGTTGTTTTATTTTAAGCCACCGCAGGATTATGAAGAAAAAGGCGTTAGAAAATATTGCAAAAAAGAAACCCTGCATAGTCTGGAAGAATTGTATCAGAATCTCAAAGATTTAGAAAATTTTAATATTGAAAGTATAAAAGATGTATTTGATAAAATTATAAAAAAGTATGATTTAAAACTCATAAAAATTGCTCAACCCGTAAGAATCGCTCTAACCGGAAAGACAATAAGTCCCGGCGTGCTTGAGATGCTGGAGATATTGGGTAAAGATGTATCTTTACCCCGCATAAAAAGACTGATAGATTATATTAAAGCTTGGAACGAACAAAATTAGGAAGAGCAAAACAGGCTTTATGAATTTCTTTATTATAATATTTTAAATCAAATCCCATTTGTTTGAATCTTTCATTTCTGATATCTTCAGGGTCATATATTTTAGAAGCAATGGTAAAACTCCACATACCACTGGGATAAGTGGGAATAAAACATAGGTAGGTTTTTACAATAGGAAATACCTTTTTCAGATTTTTTACAGCAGCAGAGGTCCAGTTCATATCACAAAATGGCGATTCAGATTGGATAGAAATAAATCCATCCTCTTTTAATATATTGTAAATACATCCATAAAAATCTTCTTCAAACAAACATTCTGCAGAACCTACAGGATCTGTAGAATCCACAATCACAACATCATATCTTTGATTTGTTTTTCTTACAAATTCACTTCCATCGCCTATATTCACATTCACTCTGTTGTCTTTATAACCACTGGACAGCGCGGGGAAAAACTCTTTTGCTATACGAATAACCTCTTTATCCAATTCTATTTGATCTATCCGTTTAAGGCAGGTATGCTTAACGAGTTCCCTGATTGCTCCTCCATCACCACCTCCTATGACCAAAACATCTTCTGAATGAGGATGAGAAAAAAGAGGCACATGAGCAATCATCTCATGATAGACAAACTCATCTCTTTCTGTAAACATTATCAAACCGTCCAGTAAAAGTACACGCCCATATTCCTGTGTATCTAAAACATCTATACGCTGAAACTTACTCTTTCCAGTATATAAAACGGTATTTACTTTAAAGGTAATCCCTGCAAAATCTGTGTGTTTTTCTGTAAACCAAATCTCCGGTTCCATATTTAAAATAAAAAGCGGCTTATGAGTCGCCATAACGGCTCATAAGCCGCTCATCAAACTAATACATCATGCTATGCTTTTTTTGGTGGTCCTTCCTTTTTAAGCTTCTCGCCAACCTCAAGACCTAAATCGTAAGCTTTCATATTCAGATCTAAAAATGCTGGAGGAACAGAATCTTTTACTGCCTCTCTTACTGCTTCCTTATCTATAACATGAGTTAATCCAACACATATCCCTACCGCAATTACATTCATCGTAACTACATTGCCTATTTCATGTTTCGCTGTATATATTAGAGGATATTCATAAATCTTGTATTTCTTTCTGTCTTCATCAGGTATGTCTTTCACCAGGGCAGGATCAGAAAGTATTATTGCACCCTCTTTTAAATCTGCTTTATAAGCATCATAAACCGATTGATGGGTAGTCATAAAAAAATCCACCTTTGTGGTTTCTGAAAATGTAATTGGTTCATCACAGATGATTATATCTGCTTTTGCTTTTCCTCCACGCACCTGGGAAGTATAGGTAGGGACCTGTGTAGCATAATAATCTGTATGGAAAACAGCGGCATGAGCTATAATTGTACCTGCTGTTAATGAGCCCTGTCCTCCCACTCCTCCAAATCTCAACTCATAACGATATCCCATTTTTTACCTCTTTTTTATTATAATTTTTTCCATTTTTTTAGTGGAATTTCTACATCATAAGGATAAAGCCCTTTCAATTCTTCTTTTGTTATACTATATTTATCTTCTTCTTTCAGTCTTCCTGTTGTATATTTTGCCCAATATTCGTCACTCTTTTGAGCTTCTTTTACTAACCAACCATAATAGGAATCTGTCAACTCCGTCTTTTTCTCATCTTTATGAATAACACCTGTTATATGTTTACCCTCCAATTCCTCTGGACTCATCTTTTCCGCTTTTTCTTTAGGAATGCACAGACTCTTCATGTAGTTCATTAGTTTTACAGGATCGCCTAATTTGTTTCTTCTGCCGAAGTTAATAGGACAAGGACAAAGAATATCAATAATACTGAAACCGCGATGTGCCAAGCCTTCTTTAATGTATCTCTTCATACGCAGCTCATCCCCTGCAAAACCTCTGGCCACAAATGTCGCTCCCGCCCCAATTGCTGCTGCAGCCGCGTCTAACGGTGGCTCATAACTGCCCCTGGGAGAGGTAGATTCCTTTACATGTAAAGGTGTAGTGCAGGAATGCTGACCACCGGTCATACCATAATTCCAGTTATCAATAAAAACTACTGTAATATCTATATTTCTTCTGCAAGCATGTAAAAAGTGATTACCGCCAATATGAGCTATATCACCATCCCCACCAAAAACAAACACATGTTTATCTGGATGAGACATTTTTATGCCTACTGCAGTAGGAAGAGCTCTTCCATGTAAGGTGTGCAAGGTATGAAAATCTACATATCCTGTGACACGAGACGCACAGCCAATACCCGAGACCATAGCACAGTCGTTTTTATCCCAACCTAACTCATCTATTGCTTCTATATAAGCCTTTAGCACAATTCCATCTCCGCATCCCGGGCACCAGTATAGAGGCATCTTTTCCATTCTCAAATAATTTGTATAATCTACAGCCATTATTCCCCCCCTCCGAATTTCTTTAGTTCTTCCTCAGTCATACAGATTTCAACACTTTTCTCAGGATTTTTAATCTTCTCAAATATTTGAGCAGGCCTTATCGGTATCCCTGCTGCCTGAAGCACGCCATAAACCGGTATCTTTTCTGCCACTACTCTTTGAACCTCTAAAATATACTGACCCAAATTCATCTCTACTACAATTATGTTCTTCACTTTTCCCCTTAAATCTCTAATCTGTTTTTCTGCAAGAGGCCAGATAGTTAGCGGTCTAAACATACCTACTTTAATACCTGCTTTCCTTGCTTCATCAACAGCAACCCTTGCTGCCTCTGCCACAGAACCGTAAGCAATCATACATGTTTCTGCATCATCCATCTTATAATATTCAAATTTTTCTATCTCATCTATATGATTCATAATTTTGTTAATCAAACGCTTTTCCTGGTGTTGTATAAAGGAAGGAACAACCGTAGGAAAACCTGTTTTATCATGATTTAAACTGGACATATGAAAACGATAACTTGGTCCTCCTTTTGGCCACCAAGCAGCAAGAGGTGGTACTTCATAATTATAGTCAAATGGATAATATTCCTCCGGCGGCACAGTAGGTTTTGCTCTTTCTATAATTTCTACTTCTTCTGGGTCTGGCAAGTAAACCTTTGCATGTAGATGAGAAAGCAACCCATCTGTAAGTATATAAACGGGCTGTCTAAATTTCTCTGCTAAGTTAAATGCCCTTATGGTTTCAAATACAACTTCTTGAGCGTTACAAGCTGAAACGGCAATTATAGGATGATCACCATGTGTTCCCCATTTTGCCTGCATAATATCTGCCTGAGATGGTCGGGTAGGAAGACCGGTACTTGGCCCGCCTCTCATAACATCCACTATAACTACTGGTAGTTCCATTATACAAGCTTCACCTATTGCTTCTTGTTTTAAAGATAGACCCGGCCCACTGGTACAGGTCATAGGCTTTGCACCAGAGGCAGCAGCTCCAACACAGGCATTTATACTGGCAATTTCATCCTCCAGCATGATAAATGGAACACCCCTTTCCGGCATTATCTTGGAAAGAGTTTCTGGAACTTCAGAAGAAGGGGTTATTGGATAACCAGCATAAAAATTACAACCTGCAATAATTGCTGCTTCTGCAGCCGCGGCATTAGCATTTATAAATGCAATTCTTCCCATTTATTCCTCCTTATTTACTCTTCGTAATTACTTTCCCTTGGCTGTTTGCGAATGTTATCTCTACTTTTCTCTCTACAACATCTATGGCAAAATCGGGACAGATAATTTCACACATCTTGCAACGATTACAATCTTCTGGTCTCACGACCTTTGCCATCGTTCCCATCCATACATCTAATGCTTCTACCATTTCTAAAACATTCTTGGGACATACCTCTACACATAACCCACATGCTTTACACAAACGCTCGTTAATTACAACAGGTAATCGTTCTTCAGCCATGTATCACTCCTTTATATTAAAATTAAAAGCCATATCATCAAAAGTAGCACCGTTTGGACCTAAAGCATATTCTCCTTCTGTGTTTTCTCTGAAGAATGTCCAATCGCAGCCTATCCCAGGTATCTTCACCGGTTTTATGTTAGCACATAGATCCAGCTCTTCTCTCGTTTTCACATTGGCACTTCCAATATTTACCTCCAGCAGCTTTTTCGCTCTGTTATAATGTAGTTCCACAAGTTCCACAAAATGCTCCCCACCTTTTTTCATTGTCTCTTGTTTGTCTACAGTACACCTCCTCTTAAAAAACCGCATTTTTATATTTTTAGTATAGAAATACAGTCTATTTTTGTCAAGGAAAGTTTCGTTAAAACGAAATTTT
>JAGMDW010000174.1 GCA_023128455.1 Desulfurellaceae bacterium | reverse complement strand
TCCTTGGGCGACGATTTTGTCGCAGGAAGAAATCTTGTCCCAAAACCTGCCACTGGAAAAACAGCTTTTCTTATCTTCATTTTAATGCCTCATCTATTATTTCTAATGTATGCTTTACTTTTATATCATCCCTTCCTTTTATATGCAATGCTTCTGCTATCTGCATAATACATCCACAGCAACCGGTAACTACTGTATCTGCATTTGTCTCTATTATAGATTCTGCCTTTCTCAATGCAATCTTTACAGAAGTCTCTCTAAAATCTACACTAAATGAACCTGCATTACCACAACATGTGTCTGCATCTTTCATCTCCACAAAGTTTACACCATCTATAGCATTCAAAAGCGCACGTGGTTCTTGTTTGACTTTTTGTGCTCTACCGAGGTGACAGGGATCATGATATGTAATTGTTTTTTCTTTTATTTTTGTTTTTTTTAACATTTCCTTTAAAGGAGTATAATCATGTAAATATTTTTCACTACTAATTATAAGCTTGGAAAACTCTTTTGCCTTTTCTAAGTATTCTTTATCCTGCAGGTAAGAAAACAATCTTTCATATTCAAACTTTGTGGTTGAAGCACAGGTAGGTTCAATAACAATAACAAAATCTATATTTAAAGCATTAAACAAATCTATATTTTTTTTGGCTAATTCTACAGGCGTATCAATCAAACCAGAAAAATACAACGGTCCTCCACAGCATGCCTGTTCTTTGGGAATAAGAATTTCGATATTTAGCTTTTTGCAAATTCTAATAAATGCATCACCAATTTCTCTATAAGCATAATTTACACCACAACCAGGAAAAACGGCAATTCTTCCATTTTTGCCTTCAATATGTGAGGGATATTGTTCTAAAAAAGTCTTATCGGCGATGGGTAAAAGCAATCTCTTTCTTTCAATAAGTCCCAATCCTATGCGGGGAGACATGCCTTTTCTTGATGTATTTAAATGTTGAACAAATAAGATATTGTGCATTAGTCTTCCTGTTTTAGCTGCAAAATCCATTACCTTTCTATTTTTCATAACAAGCGATAAAATGCGCTTATAAAAGGGCACATTATATTCCTGTGTATGTTTTATTCGGGCAAGGATCATAGCCAGATCTGTTTCTGCTTTGTTCGGACAAGCTTCTACGCATGTTGTGCACAAAAGGCATTTTCCCAGGTATTCGTGTGCTTTTTTGGTAGAAAAATCTATATTACCTTTTAGGAATTCTTCAATTAGAGTGATGTGCCCTCGGGCTACATATTGTTCTTTTTTTTCCTCTCTAAATACGGGACATACAGACCTGCACAGACCACATTTTACACATGTCTCCCATTTCTTATCTAACATAGTTTCATTTTATGAGGATTGAGTATGTTATAGGGATCTAATGCTTTTTTAATCCTTTTAAATATGTCA
Organism: Desulfurellaceae bacterium; assembly: GCA_023128455.1. Classification (GTDB taxonomy): domain Bacteria; phylum Campylobacterota_A; class Desulfurellia; order JAGGSF01; family JAGGSF01; genus JAGGSF01. The sequence goes on along the minus strand of JAGMDW010000174.1, from coordinate 6,137 downwards.
ATTGTCTCTTTCCCGAGCTGTTTTTCCAGGAAATCTTGTTTTGTTATCCCTATGCCATGCTCACCAGAGATAGAACCTCCCATCTCAATTACCGTTTCAAATATCTCTTTCATTACATCTTTTGCTCTTTTTTCTTCATCACTTCCTTTATTGAACATTATGTTTGTATGGATGTTTCCGTCGCCGGCATGACCAAAGTTCACAATAGGTAAGTTGTATTTTTTTGAAATTTCCTGGATGGATGCAATCATCTGGGGCAAACTTGCTCTTGGAACGACAACATCCTCATTTAATTTTCCGTCCCTTATCCTATTTAAAGAAGGCGATATAGACCTTCTTGCCTTCCATAAGACTTCCTCTTCTTTTTTATCTTTTGCTCTCTTTACATGCTGAGCATTATTCTTTGCACATACCTTTTCAATAAGGGAGAGTTCAGCTTCTACCGATTCTTTCATACCATCACATTCAATGATAAGCATAGCTTGAGCCTCTTTGGGTAATCCTATATGTAGATAATCTTCTATTGCCCTGATGCAAGGTCCATCTATAAATTCCAGGGCAGAAGGCGTAACCTTGTCTGCTATAATATTACTCACGGTTTGAGCTGCTTCTTTCATATCTGAAAAGGTAGCCTGAAGAACACTTCTATAAGGAGGCAAGGGGATGAGCTTGAGAAATAATTTTGTGATAATGGCTAATGTTCCTTCTGAACCTATCATTAAATCTTTTAAATTATATCCCGCAACATCCTTCATATTTTTTGAACCTGAGATTACAATCTCACCTGTAGGAAATACCAATTCCATGCCTAATATATAATTTTTTGTTACACCATATTTTACCGCTCTCGGTCCGCCTGCATTTTCTGCAACATTTCCTCCAATAGTGCAATATTTATAGCTGGAAGGGTCAGGAGGATAGAGAAGCCCAAATTTCTCTGTTTCTTCTCGTAAATCGTAATTTATTACCCCTGCTTCAACATGAGCAACGAGATTTTCTGTATCTATTTCTAATATCTTGTTCATTTTTTCCAGGGATAAACATATACCTCCAGAGATAGGCAGGCTACCGCCGGAGAAACCGGTACCTGCTCCTCGAGGGACAATGGGCACTTTATATTCTGTGCATAGTTTTAAAATGTGAGAAATCTGTTCCGTATTCTCTGGAAAAACAACAAAATCTGGCAAATACATATTCTGAGTAGCATCATATGCGTAGTGTAATAGATCTATTTTATCTGCACTTACATTTTTCTTGTCTACGATTTTTATCAGTTCTTTTAGTATTTTATTTTTCACCTTAAGATTGCCTGTAATGTATCATATAAAAGAACAAAAGGATGTAAGTTTTCAATTGATATTCCTCTTAAAGATGCGAATTTCCTTGCTAATATTTCATATTCTTCTTTTCTGCTGTCTACAAGTTTTTGGACATCTCCATTAAATTCTTTAACTGCCTTCATAGTGAGAGTAGAACAAGCAAGCAAATAATTCTTTATCATCCATAACTGAGCCCTTCTGTCCCATTCATTAGTAATAGGTATACTTTTTACATTTTCTATTATCTTTGAAATAAAAAATGTTTCTCTTATTTCAGTGATTGCCCTTACCACACCTTTAAGGTCTTTTTGTAAAAGCTTTGAAATGTTAAAGGCAGAAACAAAGTATTCTACAAAATAGAACTTAGCAACATCGGCGGCAGTATCCTTATTTAATCCTTTTTTAATTAGCTCATCTACCTTGTCCAAAAATGCGTCTTTAAATAGACCGCCAATGCATTTTTTATTAAATTCATTAAAACATTGTTTAGCTTCTTCAATATGTTTTCTGTCTATAGATATGTTTTTCCCAAGCAAATAAATTTCCTGTGTAGCCATCAACTCTACAGACATAAACATATCTATACACAAGGCATAGATGAAATCCTGGGGGATTTTATTTTCCTCTTCAAACAATTTAGTTCTCACATCCACAAGACCTGTAACCTCGTACATAAAGATGAGAGATTTAACAATGATTGTGTAATTTACGCCGGTAGAGAGAAATATTTTAAACAAAGAAGGTGAACCACCATTATTTATAAGAAGATTTGTAATATAGGTAGATGCAATTTCTCTCTTTAAAGGATGTTTCTCTATTATTTGAGCGAAATTCTCTTTGATGTAAGGAGGAAAATATGAAATGGCATATTTGTCTATAATGTTTTCGTCTATAGAATTTCTCTGGGTAATGCTATTTTTAATGAGTATTTTCATGCAAGCCATAACTATATACAACTCGGGCCTGGTAAACGATATATTCTTACTTAGGCGAGCAAGATATTCTTTTCTGGTGAGTAAGGGATATTCCTTCGCACTTAATATACCTTCTCTTTGTAAATACCGCAGGAGTTCATAAAATATATCTGGTTCTTTTTTTGCTCTTCTTTCATCCAATGAGATAGAGAAACTCTGCATATAGTTATGAACAATTACCCTCAAGATAGCCTGTTCAGTGAGGTTTTTCAACAATTCATTTCTCTCATTCATATCCTTAATAAGACCTTCTTTCATTAAAACATGCAAGAGGATCTTTAAGTTTACCTCATGGTCGGATAAATCTACACCACCCGAGTTATCCAGAGCATCCGTATTTATCCTTCCGCCACCCATGGCGTATTCAATACGCGCCTTTTGCGTAAATCCTAAATTTCCTCCTTCTCCTACTACCATTGCCTTAAGTTCATTGGCATCAACCCTTACGCTATCATTTGCTCTATCTTCTACCTCAGACTGACTTTCTGCAGATGCTTTTACATAAGTGCCGATTCCTCCATTCCACAAAAGATCAATTTTTGCTTTTAAGATAAGTTTAATTATTTCTTCACCTGAAAGTTCATCTTTGTCTGTCTGAAGAAAAGATTTTGCCTCTTTTGAGAGATTTACAGACTTTACATTTCTATTGATTATGAATCCCACTTTTGAAAGAAGAGATTTGTCATAATGTTCCCAGGAGAGACATTGCTTAAACAGGCGCAATCTTTCTGCATAGGATTTTTCTTTATCCGGCAAAGGATCAACAAATATCTCCTTATGATTAAATGCAGCTTTTAACAATAGATTTGGTGAAAGAATCATAAAGTTACCGAATACATCTCCACTCATATCTCCAATGCCGCATACAGATATGTCTTTCTTTTCTATATTTTTTTCCAATTCTCTAAAATGTCTCTTTACACATTCCCAGGCGCCTCTTGCGGTGATACCAATTTTCTTGTGGTCATAACCGTATTTCCCTCCACTGGCAAATGCATCCCCTAACCAAAAGTTATACTCTTTGGAGATATCATTAGCAGTATCAGAAAAGGTAGCGGTGCCTTTATCGGCAGCCACAACTAAATATGGATCTTTCTCGTCGTAGCATACAACATTTTCAGGACGAACAATCTTACCTTCCATGTAGTTATCTGTAATGTTCAACATACTTCTTATCAGAGTTTTATATGCCTCTTTCCCGGAAGTTTCATTTCTTTTAATTATGAATCCTCCCTTTGATCCGGTAGGTACAATCACGCTGTTTTTCAGCACCTGCGTTTTCATCAAATCATCAATCTCTACTCGAAAATCAGATGGTCGGTCGCTCCATCTTATACCACCTCGAGCTATCTTTCCTCCTCGCAAATGCACTCCTTCCATAAAAGAAGAATGAACATATATTTCGTAAAATGGTTTTGGTAATGGCATAGATGTAATATTTTTACTGTCTATCTTAAAGGATATGTAATGTCTTTCTTTATTTAAAAAGAAATCTGTTCTTAAAATATTTTGTATAATATTAAATAAACTATTTACAATGCGGTATTCATGCACATCTTCAATATTAGAGAGTATAAATTCTATATCTTTATGAATATTACTCTGCTCTTCTTGATTTAAGCTTTTAGAATCAAACCTGACATGAAAATATTGTGCAAACAACAAAGAGAGTTTACTATACTTGAGCAAAACATTGTTTGTAAATCCTTCACTTAATTGCTGGTTTATTTGCAGAAGATAGTTTCTTGAAGCTCTCAAAAAATCAATGTCTTTGTAATTTAGAGAAGCTTTTACAGTCAGTTTGTTTAATGCATCATCTTCTACCACCTTTCCCCATGTTTTTTTAAAGTTCTCCTCAATTATAGGAAAAAATTGCTTATCCTGTTTTACTTCACCCGTGGTGATACTAAATCTTTGTATATAGACAGTTTTTTCTACTTTTATCTCAAGAAAATCCTCGTATAAAACAGTTAAACCCAAGTTTCTTAAAATAGGTAATATTTCATACAGTGGAATGCGTGAGAGGGAATAAATCTTAAAATATGTTTCTCTTTCCTTATATATACTTGCTTCTGTTGTTTTTGTTGAAAATACTTTCTCTACCTTTTCTATATCAAATGCCGCTTCAGCCGGCGTGGTGTGAGATGTATATTCCTCTGTGAATTTCGCTGCATATCTTTTAAGAATAGATGGTGCATTTTCTCTGGAAAAATAATTATGTATTTCTCTTCCAAATTCTTCTTGCCAGGAAATGGCAATTTTTTGCACTTCTTTTTCTATTCTTTTTATATCTGGCAGTTCTTTTTCTTTTGATACTATATAATAATGTAATCTTATTATGCGACTACTTTGAGTGATTGTCTTGTATTCTATATTGACAGCATTAAATGTCTGCTCTAAAAAATTTGTTATTTTATCCACCGTGGTGCGGCTGTACAGCCTATAAGGTAAAACAACAACCAGGGAGAATCCCCTCACTGAAGTGGTAGGAACAATAAAAACATGCACATGTTGCTCAGTTTCAGATGTAAGCAATCTGTAAATGACATCATTTAAGTCCCTTGTTTTTAATACAAACAATTCTTCTTTTGGCAGTGTGTTAAATATATCCGTTATATGATGATGTTCAAATGAGTTTTCTGGTATACCTTCTTCAAAAAGAACCCGATCCAACTTAGATTTGAGAAAGGGAATATGGGATGCCCGCTCAATGAGTGCTTGAGGCATAAACATTCCCATAAATACATTGCGTCCTATGATCTTCCCTTTTTTATCAAAACGGGCAATAGATATATAGTCCATGCGTGTTTTTCTATACACATTACTTATAGCATTTGTCTTATCAATCACGAAGACTTCCTCTTTTTTTATTCTCTCTTGAGCAATGGCTGGTAGAATGCTTATGTTTTTTTTCTCTTTGAATTTTGAATGTTCAACATCCCCTAAGATTCCCAATGCATCTTCCTTGATTGCCTGTATAAAAACCTCTTTTTGTTCATATGTTATTATATAAGAGCGAAAACCCAAAAACAGGAAATTTCCCTCTAAAAGCCATAGTAGAAGAGATTTTGCATCTTCTATATCCTTTTCGCTTGTCTTGTCAAGATAAATAGGGTCATTTAGGTTTCTTGCAATGCTTTTTAACTCTTGTTTTATCTTTTCAAAATCTTGTTTAGCAATGAGGGATTCGGTAATAGCTTTCTTGCTTTTTTTATTTATTTCTTTTTTCACTGAATCTGGTATATAGTTTACACATGCATATATGAGAAGCTCTTTATCTCCTATATCTAATGGACCTTTTATAGAAATTATGTTTCCCTTTTTATCTCTTTCTACAGTAAATATGGGATGAATAACAAATTCTATTCGCAGATTGTATTCAGAGAAGAGAGATGTAATACTGTCCATGATGAATGGACTGTTGTTTACCAGTATTTTAATTACAGAAAAAACATTTCCTTTAAATTTCATATCTTCTATTAGAATTCTTATAGGTTCTATTCTTTTTTCTATGAATGTAAAGGAATCTTCAATAATAATTCTGGCAACATTTTTATCTGAGGATAATGCATATATTCTTAATCCTTTTTCAACAACATCTTTCCATTGTTTGTGTAGGGCTTCTTTTATAACCATAATATATAAAAACTATCAAAATCTGCTTTTCTTTGCAAGCAAATGTTTTGTCATTCCCGTGAAAGCATGCCCCTCAATCAAGTTGAGGGCAGGCTCTCGACCTGATCGGGGGCGGGAATCCAGAGGCTAAATTCTCTTTTTTGCCTCAGGATTACTTGGATTAAGACAGATTAGAATAAATAAATATTCTTATCTTTTCTTTTTTCTT
>JAGMDW010000173.1 GCA_023128455.1 Desulfurellaceae bacterium | reverse complement strand
GTGGAGAAGATGTTGTGCGTTTCAGGTTTTAGGGCAAAGGCTTGTGGAAATATAGGTTTTCCTTTTACTACCGCGGCAAGTGAGGACAATTGGGATTTCTTGGTGGTGGAGGTAAGTAGTTTTCAGTTGGAATTTATTGATAAGTTTAAACCATATATCGCAGTACTTTTAAATGTGAGCAAAGATCACTTGTGTAGGTATGAAGATCTTCGAGATTACGAGAGAGTGAAGTTGAAAATTTTTACTAATCAAGATAAGAACGATTGTGCTGTGTATAATTGTGATTTGTATGATATGGAGATGATAAACCCTTTGCCCCGCATAGCACCTTTTTCCCAGAGATGTTTGCCTCTGGGTGGTGCACAGATAAAGAGGGATAGTGTATTTTTGTCCATAAATGGTGATAGAATAGTGATTGATCATACAAGATTGTTCGGTGAACACAACATGGAAAATATAGCCGCCGCATCATGTGCATCTTTGGCTTGCGGTGTAAATATTAATGTAATTAAGGAGGTAGCTATGACTACAGAAACGCTTGCTCATAGGTTGGAATATGTGGGCGAAATAGACGGTGTGAAGTTCTATAATGATTCAAAGAGTACAAATATCAATGCGGTAAAAAATGCGGTGATGGCTTTTGATAAGCCCATTATCTTGATTTTGGGAGGTAAACATAAAAGGGTGTCTTTTGCTGAATTAGTACCACTTTTAAAAGAGAAGGTGAAAATGGTGATTGTATTCGGCGAGGACAGAAAAAGAATAGACGAGGAATTAAAAGGGGTATTTGCTGTTCCGGCATTAGATATAGCAGGTGCAATTAGTGGTGCTTTTGCTTTTGCTGCTAAGGGAGAGATCATTCTATTTAGTCCGGGTGGGTCAAGTTTTGATCAATATGAAAATTTTGAAGAGAGAGGAGAGGATTTTAAAAGAAATTTTGCTCGATTCAAAAAGAAATACGAGAGTGTTTAATAAATCTTTTGATGTACAATTATTAATTATCTCTGTTACCGTACTTACCCTTGCAGGCATACTGGAGGTATGGAGTTCATCTTTTGTTTACTCAATTTCACATAAGCATACCCCTTATTTTTTTATTGAGAGACAGGTTGCATTTGTAGTCCTGGGGGCAATCCTTGCTTATTTATTCTATAGGATGGATTATAACATTTTGCGCAAGGGTTCTTATTTTTTTCTTTTTCTTTCCTTTTTTTTTCTTCTTTTGCTTTATTTTGGGTTTGGCGATAGCATAAGGGGGGCATGTAGATGGTTAAAAATAGGCGGTTTTTCGTTTCAGCCTTCAGAACTTGCTCGATTTTCTATTATTTTATATACTGCTCAGTTCTTAGCTAAGAAAGGAAATAAAATAATCAATTTCAGAATAGGTTTCTTGCCTTTATATCTCGTTATTTGCTTGTTTTCTCTTTTAGTTATAGTAGAGCCGGATGTAGGTTCTGCTATACTTATTGTGGTAACCGTACTTACCATTATGTATGTTGCCGGAGCAAGAATTCTTCATATAATTTTGGGTCTTTCCCCTATGATTGCAGGTACTATTTTTGTTATTTTGATTCACCCCTCAAAGGTTCATCGTGTGACGCAATTTTTCAACCACACCGTTATATTTCAAGTGCAGCAATCGCTGATTACTATAGGTTCAGGGGGGTTATTTGGCAAATGGGCGCAAGGAGGCGGGAGTTATAAAAATCTCTTTTTGCCGGATGCTTACAATGATTTTATACTCTCCGGTCTGGGCGAAGATTTTGGTTTTATAGGTATTTTTGTGGTTACTGTAGCTATTTTTTGCTTGATTTTTTCTATCTTTCGTATAGCTTTGCGGGTTAAAGATGATTTTGCTCGCTATGTATGTCTGGGTATAGGGATAAGCATCGCTTATCAATCAATAGTAAATATGGGAACAGCAGTGGGTCTTTTGCCGTCGAAGGGCATCACCCTGCCTTTTGTGAGTTATGGGGGGACCAGTTTGGTGACAAACTTTGTTATCATGGGTATTTTGTTGAGTATTGTGAGTAGGAATGCGTAAAAAGGTGTTGATAGGCGGCGGAGGAACAGGAGGACACCTATATACCGCTATTGCTCTGAGTGAACTTTTCACAGAAAAAGATATGGATGTTTTAATTATTGGCTCTTCCCATGGTATAGAGAACAGAATCCTTAAGAAATATGATTTTAAATACATTTTGCTTCCGATATATGGTTTTATGGGGAAGAAAATATTTTATAAGTTAAAAAGTGTTTTTTCTCTTCTTTATGCAACGATAAGAGTGTTCTTGATTATTTTAAGATTCAAACCGCAGGCTGTGGTTGGCGTAGGAGGCTTTGTGTCTTTTCCTGTTGTTTTTGCCGCTTTTATGCTCGCGAAAAAAAGAGCAATTTTAGAGCAAAATTCTATCCCCGGAAAGGCAAACAAATTACTTTCTCACATTTCAAATATGGTATTCGTTAATTTTCCACAAACAAAGAATTATTTTAAATGTAATGTTGAGGTGGTAGGAAATCCGGTAAGAAAATCAACTTCATGCACCGAGAGGAGAGATTTTTTGCATAACGGCACACTGCATCTCTTGGTCTTGGGCGGAAGTCGCGGTGCGCATAGCATAAACGAAGCGATGATGACATTTGCAAAGATGTATGTAAAAACTAAAAAGAAGGAGATTTTTGTAGTTCATCAAACAGGCAGAGAAGATTATAAAAAGGTAAAAAAGAGCTACGAAATATTGAATTTGTCCTGGGAAGTCTATGATTTTATAGAGGACATGGGAAGGGTGTATGAGAAAAGTGATATGGTTTTGAGCAGAGCAGGAGCCAGCGTGATAAGTGAAATTGCCTGTGTGGGACTGCCTGCAATTTTTGTACCTTTTCCTTATGCGATATATCATCATCAGTATATAAACGCAAAGTATGCAGAAGAAACGGGCGGAAGTATAACAATAGAAGATTCAAAACTTAACGGAAAGGTAATTGATGAGATTATTTCCAATATAGACAAAAATAGAGTACTTGCTATGTCTAAAGGTATAAGAAAACTGTATAACAACCAGAGTATTGAAAGAATATATCACTGGATTTCTTAGCGGCTTGCCGTGTTTTGTCATTTTTTGGCGGAAATCCAGAGGCTAATAATTTTCTGCTTCGGGAT